>DATNQS010000532.1:0-5628 GCA_036703925.1 Candidatus Sericytochromatia bacterium | reverse complement strand
GTTATTCATATTCATCACCTCAATTGTGGCTGTATGTGCCCCCTTGGTGGGGCATTGTGGGATGGTTTTAGTCGTGGTTTGACAGCCCAGCTTGTCTGCCATTGCTTACTCATTGAAACCGATCAAGGACTGGTTCTGGTTGATACAGGCTTTGGGCAACAAGATGTTCAGTCGCCCTATGCGCGGCTTAGCCCGTTTTTTGTTCACGTTAATAATGTTCAGTTCGATCGCAAATACACTGCGATTGAGCAGGTTAAAAAGCTTGGCTTTGCTGCCAGCGATGTTCGCCATATTGTCCTGACTCATCTCGATTTTGACCATGCCGGTGGTTTGGAAGACTTCCCCGAAGCAACCGTGCATGTGATGCAAGCTGAAAGTGATGCTGCCCGCGATCGACACGGGTTTATCAACCGTCGGCGCTATCGTCCTAAGCTGTGGGATGAGGTCAAACGGTGGCGTTACTATGCGGCTGGAGGTGAACCCTGGTTTGGCTTTGAGGCAGTGCGCGATCTGGATGGGTTGCCGCCAGAGATTCTTCTGATTCCTCTGGTCGGTCATACACGCGGTCATGCAGGCGTGGCGATCAACACTCCAGAGGGATGGCTGCTTAACGCGGGTGATGCATACTTTTATCGGCATGAAATGGATGCTACCAACCGCCACTGCACGCCAGGGCTGAGTGCTTACCAGCGGTTGATGGAAGTAGACCGTCCAGCACGGCTCCATAATCAAGACCGACTGTATGAGCTGGCGTGCGATCGTGCCAGTAACGTGCGCCTTTTTTGTAGCCATGATGCGATCGAGTTCAAAACGTTTTCTGAACAGGTGGCTCCAGCCTCTTAAGTCCAAGCTTAAAACTGGAGGGGGTGTTGCCTGATGCTCATCCAAGGGTCTTGCCCAATAACCCTGAGACCAATCTTCTAGATTAGGGTCTAGCTTCAATGCCAGTTCCAATGTTGGTTTTAATGCCAGTTTCAATATTCGCTTAGGCAGGCGCAGCCAAAGAGTTTTTGAGCACTGTGGTATGGAAACGATCGCATTAATTCCAAAAGTTCAACGTTCCTTTAATAAATGCCTGTTGGCAAAAATTATGACAATTGCAATTGTGGTACATGGTGGAGCAAAAGCGGTCACCAAAGAGAAAGAGCAACCCAACAAAGAGGGGTGCTTGGCGGCTGTTCAAGCCGGTTGGGAAATCTTGGAACAGGGCGGCGATGCTAGAGCGGCAGTTGAAGCCGCCATTCGTGTGCTCGAATCTGATCAGACCTTTAATGCAGGGTTTGGCTCGACTCTCAATAGTGAAGGTGAGGTTGAGGTTGATGCCGCCATGATGGAGAGCAAAACGTTAAGGTGGGGTGCCGTAGCAGCTGTGCAGGGACTTCGCCATCCAATCTCTGCTGCGCGCAAGGTGATGGAAGAGAAACCACGGCTGCTGGTAGCACGTAGCGGGGAACGCTTTGCACGTGAACATGGACTGGAACTGTGCCCTAAAGAAGACCTCGTTAGCCAGGAACAGCAACAGGAGTGGGAAGAAGGGGTAGAGGTGATCGATCGTCCTAATACGGTTGGCTGTGTGGCCTTGGATGTCAATGGCATTTTGGTTGCTGGCACCTCAACAGGAGGCACAACGGGTCAACCTCAAGGTCGAGTGGGTGATACGGCATTAGTTGGCAGTGGTTTGTATGCCGATCATCGGGGCGCTTGCTCCACTACAGGCGATGGCGAATCGATTATCCCAGTGGTATTGGCAAAGACAGCGGTTGACTTTTTATCAGGTGACGCTGCCAGTATGGACGGTGTCGTTGCCCTTCATCCTGAACAAGCGGCTGAGAAAGCGATCGAAGTCCTAAAACAGCGAGTTCCTGGAGAGGCGGGCTGTATTTTGCTCGACCAAAATGGGCGCATTGGCTGGGCATACAACTCTCAAGACATGGCAGTTGCTTACATGCATGACGAGTTGCAACAGCCTGCGGTCTTTACCTCTAAAGAGGAAGAAACACCTGTAAATACATAGAGGCACGGCTTCAACCCATTTGTTTTTTGTGTAGGGGCACCGCTTTGCCTAAGCGTAGCTATGCTAGAGACTTTTGCCCCTACAGATCAAGAGGTTTAGGGCGATTCCCTTTTTACACGCTACCAAGCAAGATCCTCCTGCCTATGGCTTCTTCTTATTAAGGGTTATTGAGGGAGATTAAGTAGGGGAATTTGTTAGCTAGCATTGTTTGAATTGGTTTTACAGGTCATTTAAGGCTCGATCCTTAATTAGCATTTCTCATGATTCCGCAACGCAACTTTCAATTCTTTCAGGGTAATTCGCTTTCAGACTTATTCGCGCAGGATGTTGGCGAGCAACGCTATACGCTGCTTTTGAATTATCCTGCGACTGCCAGTTGGGCAGCTTACCCTAATACCCAGCAATACTTTCTGCAAGACGGCAGCGGCGAAGCAACAAAAGTGTCGTTCGATAAGATCTGTCAGAAGGAACCCTGGAAAAATCTGGCGGTGTTGGGTAACACGCTGGCGGGAGTGGTCATTACTCAGCCGCCAAACGTGTTGCTGCAATACTGGCGCGAACACTTTGGTCACGATACCAATTTAGAAAGAATGGATTGTGCCACCTATTTGGATGACCTGAGCCAGAGCGATCGTGTTGAGCAGGTTATTACCCTTTTTCCCTTCGATCACTTACTGCCCGAAAAGCATGCAGTACATCCAGATGTGCATTACCGCTTGCTGAGTAAAGCAACGCTTGCCGAACTGGGAGTGCCCTGCCCTAACTACAAAACCTATCAATTGGATCAGGTTAAGCTCGACCAGATTCAGCTTCCCCAACAGTTTCCTTACTTAATCAAAACCTCGCATGGGCTCTCTGGCGAAGGCACCTACATTATTCGCAATCAAAGCGATCTCAACTACTGTCAGGAAGAACTAAACAAATATCTTAAGATCAACCTGCTAAAAACCATTATTGTTTCAGAGTTTGTTAAAGATGAAACTAACAACTACTGTGTTCAGTTTTATGTCAACAAACAAGGCGATATTACTCTCATTGGTGTGACTCAGCAGCTTGTTAGCCCTACTGGCATCTATCTAGGCGGGTTAATTGATTACACTAACGATTTAAGTCGGTTCGTGGAAATGATTGCAGCAGTTGGTCAATACGCGCATCAACAGGGCTATTTTGGTGTTATTGGTTTTGATGTGCTGGAAGACAAAGACGGGAAATTTTACGCGATCGATGCCAATTTTCGTATTAATGGTTCAACACCCCTTTGCCTACAGCGCCACCAACTATTGAACCAAAACAAGGCGATCGCCAAATACTCCACCGACTACCGCATGAATGGCACCCTTGATTCAATTCTTGCTGCCCTCAAAACACACCTGGAGCGTAAAGACTTGATGATTCTCTCGGCATTAGAAAAAGTGAAATACGGCAAAATTTATACCGAAATCTACGGCATTGTTGCTGGAGAAACGCTGCAAGAAATGCAGCAGATTGAGCAGACCTTGCATACTAAAGGCTTGCAGCTAACAAGTTAAATCAACTTGTCATTAAGGTCTACTAAATTTATCCAGGGGTTAAAGCATATGCAACCTCGGCAATCTGGGCGATCGCCTGGAACCGCTGCTCTTATGATGAACCTACTGCTGGCTTAGACCGTGGTTCCATAACTCCAGAGAAGATAGCAGCTCATTCATAAAGCAGCACTCACGACCATCGCGTGTGATCAGATAGTGGGTTCCCAAAGCATTCACGCCCGTTTACCCACACGCTTAACGAATGTACCTTACCAGCCGCCAGGGATGCCACCGCCACCTTGTTGAGCAAGGTACTGCTGGTAACCGCTATTGTAGCCATTGGTATAAGCCTGCCTTTCCGCAGCAGCATTCAAGCCTCGAAGGTTAATGCCTCTGTTAGCATCCTGGGAGAAGTTTGCCTGAGCATCTGCATAGCCGTTGTTGTAGCCATCTTGCTTCAGTTGAGCCAGCAACCCAGGAGAAGGAGTCGGCGTGGGTGATAGCTGTTGTTGATAGGCAGAGTTATAAGCATCGGTATAAATCTGTATCTCAGTGGGGTCACTCAACGCCGCAATACCACTGCCAGGATTGGCAGCAAAACCTGACTGAGCATCCTTAATGCCGTCTTGCTTACCCTTTTGCTGTAGTTCGGTTCTCCGTACGGGTGTAACTGTATTGGTTGGGGGAACCGGCGCAGAAGGCTGTTCTGCTTTGCCGATCGGATAACCACGGTTATAAGCGTTGATATAAATAGTTTTTTCATTGGGATCAGTAAGATTCGCGCTTCCGGCATTCGGGTTAGCTGGAGAACCGTTGTAACCGGCTCCATAACCATCACTGTAGCCCTGGTCGGCGAGCTGATTTTGGCGATCGGAGTTGTAGCGCTGCAACGGAGGTGATGCCCGAGCAGAGGGTGTTGTGTTTAGTGGTGCAACTTGTTGTTTAGAGACCTGGGTTGATGGATCTGAGCGTGATGGCAAGAGGGTGCCGCAACCAGTAACAAGGAACAGTGCCAGCGCCAGGATGGATGCTTTTGCCCTCGATCGCCCCTGCAAGCGAAAAAACAAGCGATGGTTTAGCAACTCTTCACAGGAAGAAGTGTCTGGATTATCCTTCGATCGCAGGGTACGGTCTTCAAGCAAGGGATAACGACCCATGAGCAGCACATTACAATAAACTCCCAATGCTTTAATATGCATCAAGCCAGCCCCTTTTGAACGTAGCCAGGGGAACTCTACAAAAATCTGGGGCAGACGGCATAGAGTAAGCCATTAGCCGATACGCGCCATAAGCACGACGGACGATCGCGCCTCAACAGCATATTTTTTCCGCCGGACTTGTGGAGCAGTTGTTGGTTCTGTAATGTCTTTGGGTGACGGCAGCGCTGTGTCAATGATTCTGTACCACCGCTCACCTTTGCCTAGTGGCGGCAACTCAAACGTGAGCGTGTCCCAATAGGCGTTCAGCATGACATGAAAGTGTTCCGCCGCTTCTGGATGGCGTAAGGTGAAGGCAAGACAGTGGGAATGTTCGCTCCAATTCGGTTGACCGAGCTCGGTGCTGTGCCAGACAACGTGCGGTTTTTGGCTAGCGTAGGAAACTTCTAACAGCCGTTCGTGCCGAAAGCTTTCGAGCGATCGCGTGAAATGAATCAGCGTTTGCACAAAGCGCAATAGCCCTGCTTCTTTTTTGACACTGCTCCAGTCAAACCAGCTCAGTTCATTATCCTGGCAGTATGCGTTGTTGTTTCCCTGCTGCGATCGCCGTACCTCGTCGCCCATCCAGAGCATCGGCGTACCCTGGGAAAAAAAGAGAATAGTGAGACAGTTTTTGATTTGCTTCAGGCGCAGTGCGTCGATCGCTGGATCGTCTGTTGGTCCCTCGACACCACAGTTCCAGCTATGGTTATCGTTGGAACCATCGCGGCTATCTTCTTTGTTGGCAACGTTGTGTTTTTCGTTGTATGACACCAGATCATTCAGCGTAAAGCCATCGTGACAAGTGACAAAGTTAATGCTGCGGCTCGGTTCGCGCTCGGGATGGGGATAGATATCAGGGCTGCCCAGCAGTCGGTCTGCCAACGTCGCGACCATATTGCTGTCACCT
>DATNQS010000531.1:0-5631 GCA_036703925.1 Candidatus Sericytochromatia bacterium | reverse complement strand
CTGGTTGAGCTTCCGCATTCTACAGAGAAACTAAAGCAATTGGAAGCAGATTTAGCAACGCTGGAGAAGATGCAATCGTCCTCTTTGGGCTTGGAACAATGCAAAACAGACCTTCGCCAGCAGATTCACGACGAGAAAAATCCGTTCTCTAGACGAGCCTTGGAGCGGAAGACTGCTCAGGAAATTATTCAAGCTGGCAACAACTTAGCGGTATGGAATCTGCTGTCTCCCGATCAGAAGGTGGATATTATTCCTCGAGTTGTGCAGCGGATTACAGTCGCCAACAGCCAAGTTAAGTCAATTGTGTTGAAAGCTTAAATCTGGAGTGAGGAATTCCAATGGCTAAATCCATTTTCGGTCTCAGCAAGCTGCTGGCTGAGGTTGCGATGCGACAAGTTTTGGTTGAGCATCCGCATCAACCTCAGGTGTATGGACAGGAATGCCCTTTCTGCCAGTCCACAAATTTTGTAAAGTACAGCTTTGAGAAGGGAAAACAGCGATATCGCTGCCGTTCTTGCAAGCGTCGGTTTAATGAACGTCCAGTGTTTAAGTGTGATTGTACAGCAATTGGTCAAATATCGAAATGCCAAGACTGTCCGCAATTTAAGGAGGTTGTGCAGGCAGCCAAGCAGCGGATGAAGGACTTGACTAATTGGAATGTCGAGGAACTCAAAAATTACTTGCACTCAGACTCGGAGCATTCGTAGATGTGTTCTACAAATGAAGTTTGCAGAGGCAATTTAGTCACGGCCATTGCAATGCTTCTCAAGTGCGGGCACTTTGCAAGGCAGCCACGATCGAAATTTAGTCCAATATTGCACCTCTGGACTGAATCAAAAATTGCAATACTCTCGAATCAGCAGTTTCACGCGTTTGAACATTTGCTAAAACCGCAATTAGTCAACCTTAAACCCTCATTTTGCCGTTGTTGTGCCAGTTTTGCTTAGTTCAGCAACTGTTTGCCTAATTGCAAGCCGATCTGAGGTGAGGGTTAGCGAATTGGTTTATTCTCACACTTTGCCAAACTTATTCTGTCGTTGATGCCATCGTCCTGTTTGTTGCCGCAGCGTTCCATTGGTGCGCTCTAGTGTTAAGCGGATTATGTTGGATAGGGTAGTGAAAAAACTAAGCGTCACTAATTTGAGTCTTAAACAAACGCATTGCGTTGAGTGTTACCAGCAAGGAAGATCCCATATCCTCTAGCACTGCGATCGGCAATCCAATCACACCTAAAACACCCAGGATGACGAACGTAGCGTTTAGAACTAAGGCAACGGCAATGCTTTGTTGAATCACTGATAGAGTTCGACGGCTCAGTTGAATCGCATACCCCAAACGTCTCAAGTCATTCCCCACCAGTACGACATCGGCAGCTTCCAGTGCCACATCAATTTTCCCCACTGCAAAACTGACATCAGCAGCGGCTAGAGCAGGTGTGTCGTTGATGCCGTCTCCGACCATGCCGACAATTTCAGATCGCCGCAGCTTATGAATTGCTTGCAACTTATCTTCCGGCAGTAATTCAGCCTGATACTCTTTAATACCGACCTGTTGAGCAACCTGTCTTGCCACCACAGATCGATCGCCCGTTAGCATCACTAGTCGTTTGAGTCCAATGTGTTTGAGATGATGCACAGCTTCTGCGGATTCAAGCCGTATCCCATCTGCCAGAGCGATCGCCCCAACTAATCCTTGTCGTGTTCCGATCAATACTGACGTTTGCCCTTGAGCCTCAATTTCAGTCAACAGGGATTTAGCGGCTTCTGAAAGTTCAATTCCCTGTTCCTCGAACAGTTTGCGATTGCCCACAAAGTAGATAGCTGCTCCAAACTTTGCCCAAATTCCTTTGCCAGGAACAGCGGTAAATGATTGTGGAGCCTCCAGACCCAATCCTTGAGCCGTGGCTTCAGCCACGATCGCTTTTGCCAAGGGATGTTCTGACTGCTGCTCAAGCGAAGCGGCAATGAGCAGCACCATGCTGTCACTCATCGAACCCAGGTGATGCACCTTCTGCACTACTGGTCTCCCTTGAGTAATCGTGCCAGTCTTGTCAAAAGCTAAAGCCGTGAGCCGTCCGGCAGTCTCCAAGGCACTTCCACCTTTAAACAGCACACCTTGACGAGTGGCGGCTCCAATTGCGCTAATCAATGAAACAGGTGTGGCAATGACCAAGGCACAGGGGCAGGCAATTACCAGCAATACCAGAGCTTTGTAGAACCAGGGCTGAAATGGCTGGGCAAACAGGAGTGGAGGAACTAGTGCAATGCCAGCCGCAAGCACTAGAACGATTGGGGTATAGATGGTGGAGAAGCGATCGACCCATTGCTGAATCGGTGCACGGCTTTCTTGAGCCTCTTCAACCAAATGTACAATCCGAGCCACCGTTGTATGTTTAGCAGTATGTGTAACCTTAACCTCCAAAAACCCCGTTTGATTTAGGGTTCCCGCAAATACTTGATCTCCTTTTTCCTTGTTTTCTGGTAGAGATTCCCCGGTAATCGGAGATTGATCAACTGTACTGATGCCGGACATGATGATGCCATCAAGGGCAATCCGCTGGCCAGGGCGGATAGTTAAGATTTCTCCCAGTTGAATGCCTTCAACGGGAACGGAAACCTCCTGCCGATTCCGCTTGACTGTTGCGGTTGCAGGAGTCAAATCCATCAGGTTCCGGATTGCATTGCGAGTCCGACCGAGCGTGAAATTTTGCAGCGTTGTTCCGAGGGCAAATAGAAAGATGACGAGTGCCCCCTGAAACCACTGACCCAGAATTGCTGCCCCGATCGCTGCTAAGGTCATGAGCAGGTTCATATCGGCTCGACGCAGTTTGAGCGCAATCCAGGCAGCTCGCAGAATGGGCATGATGGCAACAATCAAACTGACTGCATAGAACCCTTGAGCAATCAGTGGTAGTGAGAATAGCCGTTCAGCGAGCACTCCTAAGAGCAGTCCAGTACCACTCAAAACGACTGTTTGCCCTCGACGAGTTTTAAGCCAAAATTGCCAACCACCCAGATCAGACTTACGAGAGGGCAAATTTGCAGCCAGTTCCTCTGCTGAAGTGTGGGTATGAGTTGAGGCAACCACCGTCTTGTCTGGCTCAACGGTATATCCCAAGTCAGTCACCCGCTTGATGATGTCGGCTTCACTAACTTGCTGCGGATTGTAAGTTATGTTTAATCGCTCTGAAGCAAAATTCACGGCTGCTTCGGCGACTCCAGTTAGCTGCTGTAAGTTGGCAGCAATGGTTTTAGCACAGCCCCCACAATCCATGCCGCCCACACGCGCTTGTAGCGTTTGAGTGGATAGCGTTTGAACTTGAGTGGTCTGACTTGGAATGGGTTCAATGGTGTAACCCAAGGCTGTGACGCGATCGCGGATCGCAGATTCATTCACTTGCTGCACATCGTAAGTCACACTAAGTCGTTCTGTGGCGAAACTGACTTTAGCCTCAGCGATTCCAGGAAGTTGCTGTAAAGTAGCTTCGATCGTCTTGGCACACCCTCCACAATCCATTCCACCAACCTGTGCCTGTAAGGTGTTCAGTGCTGAAGCTGAGGTCATCTTGGCAGCCCTTCAAAAACGTGCTTTTGTTGCAATCAGACGTATCAGCATCTGCTGATACGTAACATATTACCAATGACTGATATGTTGTCAACGTATCAGTCATTGGTAATATGTTATGGTCTCCAACGCACCAATCAGCAAATGACTACCTGCACTCAAACGGCGGACTTAAAGGCGAAACTCTTTCGAGGATTTTCGGATTCCTCTCGTTTGTCCATCCTCCATGCCTTGCGGAGCAGTCCCTTGACGGTGAGCGAGATTGTTCAGCACACAGGGCTGAGTCAATCAAATGTGTCAAATCATCTCAATTGCCTACGCTGTTGTGATCTAGTTGTGCGTGAGCAGCAGGGACGGTTTATGTACTACGAGCTTGCCGATGTGCGAATTGCGCAGCTTTTGGATTTGGCAGATGAATTACTAGCAGACGGAGCACAAGGCGTTCGTCAGTGCTCTCACTATGAAGCTTCACCAGAAAATCAATTGAGCGAGTGTTCAAGCAATTAAACCCAACTGCTCAATGCTCACCTTATTCTGTTTTTTCTAATTTTTCTAATTATGAGGCGTAAACGATCTAACCCCCTGGATTCATCGTTGGTCAGGTCCGTTGATGGCAGGAAGTGAGGCAACTCCTAGCATCGATCGAGTATCAAGCGCAGGCAAAACAATTGACATAGACATAACCGTCATCTTTGCCGCAGCCATTATTCTGCTGTGGTAAAGGCGATCGCTCGTTAGCCGCTTCACTTGGCAGCGTAACTTAGAGGCGTGTGCAGATGAACCCTGACATGGACAGCCCCAGCAGTGATGCCGGGGCTGTTGTATGGGGGCGGTCGTTTGCTTGCAGTTCTACTTCAAAACACTATTCTCATCAGTTGAACTGCCTAAACAATATGTAAACGACACGATTGCTTGTGTCAGGCTACTCATTGCGCACAGGTACTTAGCTACCCATTTGCATATTCTGCATATTGTGACAGCAGCTACAGCCGGATGATGTAGGCTGATCGCTGTCCTGTGCTAAAGCTGAACCTGTCGCCAAAGTCACGATAGCCAAACCTGCGACAACTGCACCAACTAGAGTTTTGATACCTGTAGACATACTTCTTTGACTCCTAGAATTGCTAACGAAATGTTTTTTAAGAACTGAGATTCAGCATAAACCCTCCATCTGTCTGGAGAGTCAAGGGCGAATCGAGTTGGTGAAGATGTTGAGCAGTTGCAGTATGAAAAATTCAGTTGGGAAATGTGTCGAGTGTGAACAGAGTGACGGCTCTGCCTTGGCCGCTGCAATTACTCATTTGCTAGCTGCGATCGAGTCTCAAGCCCAGACAGCAAGGCGCGGAGTCTGGAGCCATCCCAACTCAGTATGCCCTTGGGACGACCTGCCGCAGTCGCTAGCTACGGCAGGTCGTCTCCGATACAGTACGAGATGACTTGCCTAAACTGCCACTACTCCACAGAGCAACGGCTGAAACCCGCATTCTGCTGTTCTTTGTGCCAGTCGCGCTTCGTCAAGCCTCTGTTTGCTGCTAATGTCTCTACTTGAATTGCTTCCGTACTTCGTAGTGGCCCTCAAAAGTCTGCTGCAACGTTTCAAGTTTATTAATGAGTTGATGCAGATGCGAGGTCAGCTTTGGAGTATTGAAGCGCCAAGACTCTACAGTGGTCAGATACTCAACAAAATCTTTAGGCTCACAGCTGCCGCCCCCATGCCAATTATGAAAGCCGTCATGCACCTCTTTGTGCATCACCAAAAGGTTTTCATGAAGGGTTGCCAGATCCGGACGGGTTGCCTGATCAAAAAGGTGGTGTGCATGTAAGTCAAAAGGCGCGTGGGGCTGTTGCTTCTCTTGTGTTACCTGGCACCTATAGTTAGCGAGTTTTTTTACCTCGTCTTTTGCCTTTCGTACTTTTGCATCAAATGAGTCGAGATATTTCTTCTGTTGCTCGATCGCATCCTCGTATACTTCAGCGACTGCCTCTGTCCAAGCTTTTCGCGATTTCTGCGATAGATTCTCAGACATATTTTGGGCAATACGAACTAGGCCGCGCTGGCTCCAGTGT
>DATNQS010000530.1:0-12774 GCA_036703925.1 Candidatus Sericytochromatia bacterium | reverse complement strand
GAGGTCGCGCTTGAACTCGTAATCGAGGACTGGAATGTTGGACGTGGTTGCGAGTTCTTGGGCAGTGGGAATGTCTTCATACACGATCGTTGCCCCTTGCGCTTGGAGGACAGCGATCGATCGATCGACAATGCCGCGCTGTTCGTCAGTGATTCCGTTCCAGAACACGGTTTTCGGCACGCCAATGCGCTTGCCTTGCAATGCCTGATCATCGAGAAATTGCGTGTAGTCGGTAAAAGCCTTTCCCTTGCTGGAGGTGGTTGCCGCATCATTCGGATCAACGCCCGTGAGCAGACCCAACAGCGTTGCAGCATCGGCTACTGTTTTACCAAATGGCCCAGCGGTATCTTGGCTAGCTGCAATCGGAATGATGCCGTCTCGACTGACTAAACCAACGGTCGGCTTAATTCCCACAACCGAATTTTGATTGCCAGGGCTGAGAATTGAGCCGTTTGTTTCACTGCCGATCGAAACTGGAACCAGGCTGGCCGCAACTGCTGCCGCTGAGCCAGCACTCGATCCCCCTGGAGAGAGCGCAGGTCTGCCATCGGGAATGGTCGTTGAAAGCGTGGGATTGTAGGGGTTGAACGTATAGCCATTGAGCGAGCTATAGCCTGCAGGCATTCCGTTCGCCAGGTAGTTCGCATACTCAGTCAGGCTGGCTTTGCCCAAGATGACGGCTCCGGCATCGCGCAGATTGCTGGTGATGAAGGCATCGTCGGGGGGAACCGAACCTGCTAGCGCCACTGAACCTGCTGTGGTGGGCTGGTCAGCCGTATCGATGTTGTCTTTGAGCAGGACTGGAATCCCGTGCAGCAAGCTTTTGACGTTGCCCTGCCGTCGCTCCTCGTCCAGCCCTCTCGCACTCGCCAAAACGTTTTCATTAAGTGCCAAAATCGTGTTGAGTGGCTGTGCGCCTTCGCCTACAGGCGCATTGAAATCGTAGGCCGTAATTCGATTGAGATAAAGCTGCACCAACTGCTCTGAGGTCAGTGCTCCAAACTCCAGAGCCTGGTTGATTTCGGCAACCGTTGCATCGAGCAGATTAAAAGCGGTTGGACTCGACAGGGGAATAACTTGAACCACGATAGAAACACTCCTCAAGCGGACGAATTGCCAGACCGATCACAGCCCCAAAAACCAGGTGAGGCTGCAAACACTCTGCTGATGCTATTTGTGAAAGTTGCGAGAAGCAGTAGTTTAGGCTACTGACGAAGGCTTTCTTCGCTCCCTCGATCGCTTTGCGATCGCTTCAGACTTGCTGCCGACCGTCAAAACTATTCTTCTTGACAGATATGTAAAAAGCGTTCGCCTGACGATCGATTCGCACCAAAACTTTCGCGTGTTGCAGCCCGATCCGCATAGGTTCGATCACGACAGAGATGGAATTGGCTGTGAGACGTAATCAATAAAGCACAGCACGATCGAGGTTTACGATTTTGCGCTTTGACTGTGGCTGATGCTCAATCATCCTGCGCCGAAATCGTCTGCTTGAGTTCCTGATCTCGCGTTGACTTCTTCAGCGATCGCACCCCACTCCACCAAAACTGCGTAAGAACCTTGAAAAGGGGGTTAATAGCTATAGGTAGTAATCTTGTCATTAGCTTGCACGAGGGTAAAGTCAAGCGCATGAGGATAGAGTTTTTGCCCGACGTTGATAATTATTACGTGAAACTTGGCGCATCTGTTACACAATTCCTGCAATCTTATCCATCTCAAGTGAGAACCAACTGCCTTATATATTAGGGCTAAGCCAAAGTAGTTACTGAAATTAATTCGATGATGCACTCGTTAAATGAACCTCCCACTATCGGTTGGCGTTTTTGGATTTCCTGGGTGTGTATGACTACAGTAAGCATATTAACTGGCGTTTTTATAGCCGCAATTAGTGGTATAAAAGGTTTGCCAGTTCCTCTTGCATTCATAATATTGACTGGAACTATTACCGGCATTACTCAGTGGGTAGTTCTCAGGCAAAACATCCCTAGAGTTGACTACTGGATACTGGTAAACTTTGTTGGTTCTTGTCTTGGAGGATCTACAGGGCTTCTTACTTTTCTACACTGGAATTTCAACTCACCTGATGTAGGAGTCTTTGTCAGCCTTATAAGCTACGGAGTTGTATCAGAATTCTTCACCAGCGGCATCAGCAGCCGCCACATCGCCAGCACAAACATTCGATCGCCGACGATATTCACCTCTCCCTCAATGATTTTGAGCAATGGCACAACCAACACACTCAGCAGACCCAGCAATTGGGAGGCAACTCATCTCGAACCCCTGCGTAGATTTTTGGATATTTTCTCTCCCTGCTATCTCACCAATCCCTTACCCACCCATTCTGCATTCCACCACTGTGAAGCTCTCCCTTCCGCTTTGCACGCCATTTGCAACACGGGCATAGAGTAAAACTTCCCTTACTCAAAAAATTCAATTCCGTACTTGCGAGCAATCTCGACCATATCTTTGTTGCTCAAAGATTTAGCAGTGTTTGATTCAGAGGTTGCCTGCACAGGATTTCTATTTACAACTGGCGTTCCTAACTTCTGGCTGATCTCGTACTCAAATTTCTGGAACCACAACTGTTTTAGGTTGCCTGCCGTTGCTGTAATCAGTATGTACTTTCCTGGCGTTGCACCAATATTTTTGTAAGCATGAGGCGCACCAGCAGGAATGTGAATATAGTCGCCTGCGGTTGCTCGAATGGTGTCTTCGGGTTTGGCACCATAAAACTCAAATTCGCCATCAATAATGTAAAACACTTCAGGTGGATGTTTGTGCAGCGCAGGCCCTGATTGAGGGGCAGCGATGATTTCAATAATTGAAAGTTCTCCATCAACGTCAGGACTGAGTGTTTTGAATGCAATCGAGTCTCCACCCACTCGAAAAGTTTTACCTTCATCAGGTCGAATCAGTTGAACGGGCTGATCAGAGGTGGAGGGTGCTGAGATTGCCATCGCTTGCAGGGGTGCCACAAAACTCAGCGCGATCGAGAGAATCAATGTGACAATTATCTTTTTCATCGTGCCACCTTGTTTGAATTACAACTTCGATGATTGATTTGTAGCAATTCAAGAACTGCTATTCGCCTTGTTTAGGAATGCAAAATCGGTGTTGTTTGACCTAGAATCATCTGCCAGCGCCCATTCCGCTGCATATACACATGCGAATCGCGCACCTGCTTTGCAGCTTGGCCTTGCATTTTCAAGGTGAGGCGAAAATTGATGATAGCGATCGTCTCTCCATACCAATGAACTTGTACTTCATCGGTTGAGAAAGACTCCAGATTCACCGTTTCGACATTTTCTAATTCGGCTGCTTTATTTGCGACTCGGCCATCCGGAAACACCGAGAGAAAATCATCCGGTAACTCGCACTCAGCAAAATCAACATTGTGATTGAGAACAGCATTGAGAAATGTGGTGTCTTTTGCTAGCAGTTCGCGCTCTAATGCGGCTTGATCATCCATTTTCACTTGCTGTCACCTTGACAATTCGATTGAGCCGCTTTCCAGGAAGCGTAGTAAATCTCGATCTCATCGAGAATTCTGATGTGACGCGGATTCCAGCCTAAAGTGCGGAATGCTTTACGCGACGTGATGAATTCGTTTTGGTTGAACCAGGTACTCGTAACATCATCATCTTGCGGTGGTGCAAAATCGATCGCGCCTTCGTAGCCTGCTGCTTTGAGACAAGCCTGCATCACTTCAACACATTTGGGACGTTGTTCATCGGCAATGCAGAAGATTTCGCCGTCGATCGCCGCTCCACTTTCAGCCACTCGCACATAAGCCTCTGCCAGATCGCTGATGTGAACCCAACTCCACCCTTTTTCCGAGTCGCCCCGATACACCGCTTTGCCCTGTTCGCCCATACCAAACCACATGCCGCTGACGCTCGACTGTCCATCCAAGCCGTACATGAAACCAGGACGCAACACGACTTTACGACATTGAGGAATCGGCATGGCAAACAGTTCTTGCTCTAAGTCCATGCGAAAGGCAAGTTGGTGATCTGGATTTCCCAGTGTGGTTTCATCCATGATGCGCTCCGGACATTTCCCGTAGATTGAGCAGCCTGTAGTGTAGATGATCAGCCGATTTCTAGGTGTGGCTTCTGCAACTTGCCTGAGCGTTTCAAATAGCTTGAGATCGGCTTCTTGCGGATCTTGAAAGTCCATCATCGCATGGATCAAAACATCACTGTTTTCAAGATATTGGCGATAGGTTTCAGGTTGTTTAATGTCTCCGATCGCCAACTCAACTTCATAGCGCTGTAGCGCTTTGGCACGAGGTTTGCTGTCATCACGCACCAATCCATACACTTGGATGTCCCGCTTGTCGCAGGGCGATCGCTGCGTAAAATCCGGCATATCCCGTTGCACCAGTTACTAAAACTTTCATGATATTGTTTTCCCTTCTGTTTCTATGTTTCTTGACCCAAAAATGTTAGAAGCTGATCGACCAGATAATCCGGTCGCTCTGTTGCAATCCAATGTCCACATTGCGGAATTACGCCACCTTGCACATTAAGCGCGACCTGTTGCAGCGATTGAAGGACAAAATCGCCGAGAACGCTTTCACCGCCTAGTGCTAGAACGGGCATTTGCAGTTTAGTTTGACTGTATTGTTGGTTTTGCTCGATCGCCTGGGGAAAAGCTCGGTAGTAGGCGAACGCTGCTGACAAAGCGCCAGGAGCCGTGTAGTGCCGCAAATACTCGGTGAGATCCGCTTCACTGACTGCCTCTTTGTCGTAGGCATATTTAGTGAAGAAATACTGGAGGTAGGTTCGCTCTCGCCCAGTCACGAGCGCTTCAGGCAAACTTGGTTCCTGATGAAAGGCAGGATGCCAAACATGGCTCAGTCGTCCAGTTGGGTCAGGTGGATCAGCACCAGGAACCGTACTCTCTAAAACAACCAATCGCTGAACGCTGTCTGGATGTCGAGCCGCATACGCATAAACGATCGCGCCTGCAATGTCATGTCCGACTAGATTGATGTGTTGAAACCCCAGGCGATCGACTAGCTGAAAAATATCCTCTGCAACGGTTGCCGCGTCATAGCCACTCTCCGGTTTAGAAGATTCACCTAACCCTCGGATGTCAGGTGCAATCACCGTGTAGCGTTCGGCTAGCGCAGGCATGACCTCATGCCACTCATACCAAGTTTGCGGAAATCCGTGCAGCAGTACAACTGGCTCACCGCTCCCGCCCATAACGTAATGCAATTGCACTCCGTTGACGTCAGCCATGTGATGCGTAAAGGTTTGAGCAAACGTTTCGGAATTATACTGCGCGTTCTGAGCGATCGCGGGTGCATTAGACATAACTTGAGCATTGCTTTTGACAGGAAGTAGGGCAAGTAGCCCAACGAAACTAGCCAAAAGACAGAATAGAATGAGACGTTGGATCGATCGATTCATATGAGTAAAAAGTTCAAAATTTGAATGTGTTGCCAATCACAACATCGAGTAAATCAGTGAAAGTGAAAAGAAATGAGGTCACTGATCGAAAAAGGTGATTAACTTCTGAGCTAGCACATCAGGTTGTTCTTCTGCTAGCCAATGTCCGCTGTTTTGAATCACATCACTTTGCACGTTTTCTGCCACGGCTTCAATTCCTTGTCGCAAGCGATCGCCCACCACCCCTTCACCACCAACCAGCGTTAAAACAGGCATGGTCAGTTTCGTTTGAGCAAATTCTCGATTCTGCCTGCCATCCTCAAATAGCGACCGATAGTATTCAAATCCTGCGTGCATCTTGTTAGGCAGTGCATAGGTGCGAAGATACTCCTGAATATCAGCTTCGGTAAATGCATTTGAATTCGACTCAGGCTTGAAGGCTCCCATTGCTGTTAAATACTCGCGCTCTTTGCCGGCAGTGAGCATCTCTGGAATATTAGGAGCCATGTGAAATCCGAAGTGCCAAGAGCCTCCTTTGGCAACATCCATGCCGTCTTCTAGTCCAAATCCAGGTAGCCAAAACTCTGTGAGAACCAGTTTTCGGACATTCTCCGGATGGGTCGCAGCGTAGGCATAGGCAACCATGCCGCCGATGTCATGCCCAACAAGGTCAATCTGCTGAAAGCCTAACTGGTTGACCAATTGGTAGATGGTTTGAGCAATCGCCTGTTTATGGTAGCTAGTCGCGGAAGGCAAGGAATCACCTAGTCCTGGGAGATCAGGAACAATCACAGTATGATGTTCTGCCAGAGCAGGTATCACTTTGCGCCATTTGTACCAGGTTTTAGGCCAACCGTGCAGTAACACGATGGGATCACCTTTCCCACCCATAACATAGTGAAGTTGCACTCCGTTTACATCAGCAGTGTGGTGAGTAAAGGTTTGAGCGAACGTTATTGGATCAGAATCTGTGCCTTGAGCCACTACCATATCCTTGGACAAAGATTGAGCATTCATTCTGCCCGGTAGCAGTACAAACAGTGCAACTAAACTAGCCAGACAGCAGAGCGAAAGAAGACGAAGAAATCGATTCATTACTAATAGGTATAAGCTCATAAAATCAACCATCACTGGTTAGCGTAGCGGTTGCCCTTAGCAATTGCTCTAACAAATCTTGCGATTCGTTTTCTAAATCTTGCGATTTACAGCAATCCCTATCTTTCGACAGACTTACAACTTTTGCCGATATTGAGTTGGCGTAACGCCCGTGTGCTTGCGAAAGAAGTTTGCAAATTGTCCTTGACTTGAGAAGCCTAAGCGATCGCTGACCTCAACAATTGATTGACCTGACTGCGCTAATAGTTGTTTTGCTAACTGAATCCGTTGCCGCACAACATATTGCCATAATGTCGTTCCAGTAGATTGTTTAAACAATCGGGAAAAGTGATACTGACTCATGCCTACAGTTTTGGCAATTCCATCTAGCGACAAATCTTGGGTTAAGTGAGCGTGAATGTAGTCAATTGCTTGTTGAATGTTAGTCTGAGGTGTGTCGTTGATGATTTGCAGCAATTGTTTTCTCGTTGCGTAATATTGCACTAAATGAGCCGCAAGCGCAATACTCAGCGATTCTGCATAAATTTGACTATCCACTGGATCAGCTTGTAAAGCCGTTTTGAGCGCTAGCCCAAGCTGATGCATGAGCGGATCAGGTTTTGCAAAATGAGGAGTGATTTCAATGCGATCGGGATCAGTTGATTCAGGTGCAACCTGCTTGAGAACAAATGGAGCAAAACTTAGAAATAGTAAGCTTTGTTCTCCTTGCGAGCGAATCCAATGCTGTGTGTGAGCAGGCACCACACAAACATCTCCAACACTAATCAATTCGTGGCGAAACTGCTCGTCTAATCTTCGTTCTGCCTGTACTGTCCCTGCGGTTTGAATCGTAATGACGTGCTGAATTGGGTAGTGTTCTGCGGTTTCGTGGGCTGGGGAGCTGTGAGCCTCCAGGTAAACACCAGCTAATTTTGTTTTATAGCTAAACTGTAGATTAGCCTCTGGCAGTGCTTGTAAGGTAGCAGCCTCCTGGCTGTGATCGATCGCGATCGGACTGTTCTGCGTCATGAGTAATAGATTGAATTATTACGGCAACCAAATTGCTAACTTCAACGCCACATCAAGATATCTGAGTTGGCTTAAACAAGGGCATCGCCGCTATCGAGTAGCAACGTCGTTCCTGTGATAAAGCCATTGCTCATGAGAAATAGAACCGCATCGGCAATCTCTTCAGGCGTACCAATCCGCTGCACGGGCAACTTCTGCGCGATCGCCTCTACGATCTGCGATCGCTGGTCGCCAAACAAACGATCGAGCATTGGTGTATCAATGACCCCTGCACACAGCGTATTGACACGAATTGGGGCAAGTTCAACTGCAAGATTGCGAGCAACCGCTTCAATTCCAGCATTAGCAGCACCTGCAACCGCGAATCCCGCATAGCCGCGACGACCCGCAAGCCCAGAAATAAAGGTGATGGAACCCGATTTCGATAGTTGAGGAGCCGCGTGTTTCGCAACGTGAAACGCGCCCCAAATTTTGCTGTCTAAGGTGGGGCGAAGCTGCTCTTTTGTCGTTTTGGTAAGCGGCGCAGTCATGGCATCTTGAGCAGAAACAAATAGATGATCGAGCACTCCAATGTCTGCAAAAGCAACTGCTACTGAAGATTCATCTTCGACATCGGCTTGCAGGATGCGCACGTGTGATCCAATTTTGGTAATGGCTTGATGCAATCGATCGAGCGATCGACCTACCAAAATAACCGTTGCCCCTTGAACATGGGCAGCGTTTGCCGTTGCAAATCCGATTCCCGAACTGCCACCAACAACGGCGATCGTTTGATTGCTAAACTTCATCGTTGCATTCCTTTGTATCTATGAATTGGTGCTGCACTTCAACGGTATATAGGATCGGATTTGCCTCCAGGACCAGTTTCTTCCGTAAAGGTCAAACTCAGGTGTGAAACACCTCAACCACCTCGTATAGGTGGGCATCAAACGAGGTTACTAGACGACCCACTTCTTGAGCAAAGGCGGGGATAGCTGGATGTGACCACGCAGATTCAACGTCTTCGCGACTGCGGTATTGCGCGTAGTTAGTCACTCGCACTCCATCCAAACTCTTGTGAATGTTTGCAGAGATAAAGCCCGGTGCATGTCGGTAGATGGTCTTCACACCTTCCATCAATAAATCCGTCAGCCGTTGTTGATCTTCTGATTTACAAGTGTGAACGTTGATCAGCGTTACTAACGGTTGTGTGTTAATGGTCGTCATGGTTAAACTCCGATAAGATTTGCACTCTCAATCCAGCGTCGGACAGAATCAGCAAGCGTCAATGCGGAACCAAAAAACTGAATTTGCTTGTCAACATCTACAACGTATTGTCCTGTGTTCATGTAAGCGATAAAAGCATCGAGGTTGTTCGCATGAATATCTCTTGTTTGTTTTTGTTTCAGTCATGCCATAGCCTCAACGCTTCAACTCATACCACCATTGACACCAATAATTTGACCTGTGATCCATCGCGCTTCTTCACTAACGACAAAAGCAACAACATCGGCAATATCTTCGGGTTGTCCCAAGCGATCGAGCGGAGTCATTTTTTGTGCCATCTCTCTCGCCATGTCGGGTAGCATGTCGGTCTCGGTTGCACCTGGAGCAATGGCATTGACGGTGATCTGGCGATCGCCCAGTTCTTTCGCCAGCACCCGCGTGAACTGCTCCACTGCCGCTTTACTGGCGGCATAAACCGAACTGTTTGCCATACTCGCGATCGTGACGTTGCTGGAAAGATTGACAATGCGACCGCCCGATTCAATTCGTCGTGCGGCCTCCTGTAACGCCAGAAAAACGCCACGCACATTGACTGCAATGAGTTTGTCAAACTCTTCGAGGGTAATCTCCACAGCAGGCTTCATCAAAAATGTCCCTGCGTTGTTGACGAGGATTTGGAATTTTCCAAAATGAGCTTCTGTCTTCTCAAATAGCTGCCGCACCTCATCAGGATTGCTCATGTCAGCTTGCACTGCGATCGCTTTCGATCCTACCGCCTCGATCGCTGCAACAACTTCTTGCGCTTTTTCTTTACTGCCTGCATAGTTGACGACAACTGAGGCTCCGTCTCGTCCCAGCCGTTCCGCAATCGCTCGTCCAATTCCACGTGATGCGCCAGTGACGATCGCCACCTTTCCTGTTAAAGCTGCCATTAATCATTCACCTCTTTAATTAAGATTTTCAGCAAAAAACGAACTACTCTCCAGGTTCAGTAAAGACTACCTCGTAAAGATTGAACTCATTCTCCGCTAATCCTTTCCAGTACTCCCGCACAGGCTCGTACTTGGGCTCTTTCAGCAATGCATCAAAATTATTTAAGCTACGCCACTGTCCGTAATTTGCAGTGCGAGTCCCATCCAGCGATCGATGAAAATTAGCAGAAATTAAGTCTGGATGCTCCAGGGCAATCATAACGTTTTCACGCTCTAACTCAATCAATCGCTGTTGATTCTCTGGCTGAACGCGAAATTCGGCAAAGTGAATGCGATCGCCCTTAGCAATCTTGAGCGGCGCATCGTCCGGTCTGGAAATCACAACTTCGTAAATGTGCGAATCGAGTAGCTGGAACTGGCTCAATTTTGCCCCGATCGCTTGGTCTTGAGGACTTTGAGCAAACGCCTCGTATTCTGCCTGCGTTCTCCACTGAGCATAGTTAAATACTCGCGTTCCATCCAAACTTTTGTGGAAACTGGCAGAGACAAAACCAGCCTGATGTTTGGTGGTCGTTTCAAGCGCGTCAATCATCAGATCAATCAAATCCTGCTGGCGAGATGGTTCAGTGGCAAGACTAAAAATGACGGTAATGACTTCGTTGTGTTTAGCGATCGTTGGCATTGTTTTCCTCAGAATTAATGAGATTATGCTAAGCCGCCGGTTGTGTGTAGGACATGTCTGGTGACGTAAGCCGCATATCGCTAACCAGAAAGGCAACCGCATGTGGCAATATCTTCTGCCTCTGCCAGCCGTTGCAGCGGAGCCATTTGTTTAAGCTGCTCCTGCTGTTCGGTGGAAACTACACTAGAAAAGGAATCGGTTGTGGTGGGTCCGGGCATGATGGCATTGACTCGAATTCCTCGCGCTCCGACTTCTTTTGCCAGCGCAAAGGTGAACGCTTCGATCGCCGCTTTGCTGCCCGCAATCACAGATAGATTCGGTTGCGGTTGCACAGTATAGGGCGTTGAGAACGTCACAATTCGTCCGCCGTCTGCCATGTGTTCGACGCCTTCTTGCAGCGTGAAGAAGTTGCCCTTCGTGTTGAATGCAAAAACAGAATCGAATTCTGCTTCTGTGGTTTCAACCAGTGGTTTGGTCAATCGAGGCGCACCACCGCTGATCACAAGAATGTCTAGCCGACCAAAGTGGCTGATCGTGCTTTGCACCAAGTTTTGGATATCTTCCAGCTTAGACAGATTAAGTTGGAGAGCGATCGCGTCTGAGCCGCTGGTTTGAATCGCTGAAACCACTTCTTCGGCTTTGTCTCGATTGCCTGCATAGGTAACAACCAATTTTGCACCGTCACGTCCCAACCGTTCAACTAATGCCCGCCCAATACCGCGAGATGAACCAGTGACGATCGCCACTTTGCCTGTTAAATTGCCCATTCCATCTTCAGTTGGGAAAGTACAAAAACCTAATATCTATGCTGTTTTGGTCGCAATCAGTCTGCAAATTGGACGCTGCAACCCCATGAGTGCCAGTCCACAAATCAGCATCAACCCGCCTGCCAAAGCGTAGGTGGTGCCTAGTCCGACTGCGCGACTTACAGGCTGACTAATCAGCGGCGAGAGAAACTGTCCCAGGAAAAAGAATGTGGTTGAGCCGCCCAACGCTCGTCCTCTCGCCGCATCCGAAACTTCAGAGGAAACCCATAAATTTAGATTGGGCATCAGCAGTCCTAGTCCTGCCCCAGCGATCGCCAACCCGACCAGCACTAACGCATACTGCTCCACCAGTCCAATCAGGCTGTAGCCTACGCCCATTAACCCGAAGGCGACCACCAGCACGCTGAAAAAGCCTAACCGCTGCTTGATTTTGCCGTAGAACAAGGACGCCCTGGCAGTGAACAGTGTGGCAAGCGCGATCGCCAGTCCACTTTGACTTGCGTTTGCATTCACCAACTCTTTGAGATAGAACGGCAACTGCGCGGGAATCAGGTAGAAGATGATTTGAGTCAGCAGCGCTACGCCATAGATAAATGCCAGTAGCTTAACTGGAAAAGCAGGTTGAGAACTGGGTGCATTTGCTTGAGTGGCAGGAAGGGAAGTGCATTGTGGTTCAGCGATCGCCCAATCCATCAGCGGTAGCAGCACCCAGGCAAACCCATAGATCAAGAATGGAAAGCGCCAGTTTTGGTCAGCGAGAAAGCCGCCGAGTGACAGAAATACTACACCTCCCAAGCCCATAAATGCGGCCTGCAAGCCCAGAAACGCAGCGCGGGCAGGTCCGCTGTAGTACTCAGCGATCAAGGTCGTGGCCGTGACCATAATACCTGCCACTGCTAAACCCAGAGATGCCCGCCCGATCAAAATGTGAAACAGCGAGTCGAGGACATAGCCCGATGTCCCAGCCAACCCATACAATGCCGCCGCTGCCAGTAGAAGCGGTTTGCGCCCAAAGCGATCGACCACTACCCCGGCAATGAGCGAACCTGCCACGATAAACAACGCTGGCAGGGTGAGCACCAATCGAACCCAAAGCGCTGCATTGTTTACGTCTTGGAAGTGTTCCTGCATCGCAGGCAGAGAAGGCGCGATCGTTGCTCCAGCCATCACCGTTAGCGTACTTACAAGTAGGAGCGTCGATTTCGTTAGAACTGAATTGGACTTTGATTGACCCATGACGTTCTCTGATTTAAGCGAATGAATGCTGCACTTAATGTCACGAGATCAGTTCATGACGCTGCCAATTACAAATTTTCTTTGCTCAGGAATTGCTTAACCGTCAGAGGCTTAATCTGAGGATAGCGATCGTTTTGAATGCGATCGAGCTTGCCCTTGCCTGATACCATCGTGTATTCGTACTGCTGCGGAACATACTCGATAGGTGAGCTTGCAGACGGTTTTTTGGCAGCAATCCAGGCTTGCAATTCTGCTACGCTGCACAGCGGTTTTTCTGCGAGCGGATTGCCCGTAACCTCTTCATAAGCGGCTTTTAGCTGCTTCGCGGTCAAAACGTCGCCCGCCACTTCCAGCGCCGTGTTTGCCAAATCAGGATCAGTGACGGCTTCTGCCACGTACTTCGCAGTGTCGTCAGTGGTCGTGAAGTC
>DATNQS010000529.1:0-2305 GCA_036703925.1 Candidatus Sericytochromatia bacterium | reverse complement strand
ACCTAAGCGAACGACCACAAAGTAGCCCAAATAGAGCACGTAAACTGCCAAAGCCACCAATGCTAAAAAGCCCAGGAAAAACGGCTTCGTTGTAGCATGGATCGCTTCTCTAAACGCCCAAGGTGGCTCAAGCCAGAGACGGCAAAACGGATCTCCTACCAGCGTATTGGCACCCAAAAAGGCACAGCGTAGAACTGGTAGTTGAGCCAGCGCACCCAAGCCACAATAAATTGAGACTGCCCAGCGCCAAGATGTAAAGGCGAGTTTTAAGGGGCTAGATGGCTGTTCCGAAATTTCTTCGTTTAAATCTGCCCAAAACCAGAGCGATACCGGAATCAAAAGCCGTGCCAACCAGCCAGCCACAAAGCCAATGGGCAGCGCCCCAATCAATAAATAGACCGTAATGGCTAGCAAGCTCGAAACACGCCAGTAAATAGCCAGAAGGCTTTGCATTGCCTCTGCTTTGGCAATAAATGTCCATAGCAGCAGTGCTAGCGGGAGCAACACTGTGAAAAGAAGCGCCAATCGATAGTCCGTCCAGACGAGGGATGGCAACCAGGAGGGAAACGACATAAGAATACGGTCAACGGCAAAGACAATAACCAGTAAACATGAAAATTGACGAGTAGCCTCAACGCCAATCAGGCATTCCGGGTACTCGTCAAGAGTCTCGCATCCAGTGTACCTAAGGGCTACAGGATGCGGGAGATAGGCACTTCAAGCTAACAGCCTTAGTCCTCGTAAATCCGACATTCAGCCGCTTCAGGATTGTCGTCGCAATAGATCTCAAGGGAGTTTTTCTTTGGTTTAGCTTGCCGTTGATGAGCCGCTTCAGATTGCAGTTCTTCGACGGCATCCCAGGCTGCGGCACACTCAGGCGAGTTGCTGCCACTGACATCACAAGCAGCACGGGCTTGCTTCAACTCATCTTCAATTTTTTCTTGAATATCACTCATGGATTCTTCGCTGGTAATAATTCTCATCGAGTATTGGGGCAACACAGATAAATTACTGCTTCGTAAGTTACGGTTGCCGTCCCAAACATCAGCACTTTGCCGATCGCCCGATCGATGTAGGCTTACATCCATCGCTTTAGCCGTTTCTGCTGGGGTGAAGCAGAAAGCGATCGCACTTCAGTAAAGCTTGCCTCATCGCTAACGATTTTGGCTAACCTCAAAGAAGAGGCTAATTAGGCTATGCTCTACCTTTACTTATCGTAACGCTAACTCCACCTTACCAGATCCATTGATCGCCATAGCGAAGCTTGAGAATTGTTGAGGTGGTTCTAAGAATTGCTCGTAATCGTTGAGACGATCGAAACATTTCCAGCTACGCTGAGAATCATCCTTTGCCTCAAGGGGGAACGCATGACAGGAGGAAACAGCACGAATGCAATGCAGTGGGTCAGCACCTTATCAACTCGTCCGTCTTTAGAAGCAGCCATTGATGACGTGGTGCAAAAAGCACAAGCGCTACTAAACGATGCCCCCACTGTTGGCTTTGTTTTTATTGCCGCTGCGTTTGCCAGTGAATATTCTCGGTTGCTGCCGCTGCTACGGGAGCGATTGCCAGACATCTCGCTGATCGGGTGTGGCGGTAATGGAGTCGTGGGGTCGAAAGGCACAGAACAGCCCCAGGAAGTAGAAGATGAACCCGCGATCGCGCTCACCTTGGCGACCTTACCAGACGTTAATGTGCGATCGTTTCATATCACGGCAGAACAGTTGCCCGACTTAGATAGTGCGCCTGATGCCTGGGTGAAGCTGATCGGTGTGCCCATCGACGAGCAACCCCAGTTTATTTTGCTGGCTGATCAGTCGTTTCCCAAAATTAATGACCTCCTGCAAGGACTTGATTTTGCGTACCCTGGCTCAGTGAAGGTGGGCGGTGTTGCCAGTGCAGCTACCCCAAACGGCAGTAGCGGCTTGTTTTGTAATGCTCATCTACATCGCGATGGGGTTGTTGGCATTGCGCTCAGTGGCAATGTTGTCCTAGAGACGATCGTCGCGCAGGGTTGCCGACCGATTGGGCAACCGTATTGGGTAACAGAAGGTGAGCGAAACATTCTGCTAGGGTTGGAAGAACAGGCAGATACTAGCCCAGTACCTCATGGTGGCGGAGCGCTAGTGTCACAAAAGCGTACGCCGCTGGAGGTCTTGCAGGATCTCATTCAAACGCTGGACGCAGATGACCAAATGCTGGCGCAGAATTCGCTGTTTGTCGGTGTAGCACAGAATGAATTCAAGCAAGATCTGGAGCAGGGAGACTTTTTGATTCGGTATTTGCTAGGCGTAGATCCAAGAGT
>DATNQS010000528.1:0-2329 GCA_036703925.1 Candidatus Sericytochromatia bacterium | reverse complement strand
CTTGAAGTCACCATCAAGGGCGAAATCGATCCACGCACAGGCATGATTGCTGACCTCGTTGCCTTCCAGAAAGCGGTGGATGATTACGTAGTGGAACCCTTTGATCACACCTTTTTGAACAAAGACATTCCTTACTTTGCGGAAGTCGTGCCGACCGCCGAGAACATTGCGGTGCATATCCGCGCTCTGCTAGAGCAACCAATCCGCGACATCGGCGCACAGTTGCATAAAATCAAACTGATTGAAAGCCCGAACAATTCCTGCGAAGTCTATAGCACTGCCTTAGAAACAGCGGTGACTCAAATGTCGGTGCGTGAGCCTGTGATGGCGAAGGGGTAAGCGTAGGGAGGCAAGGGGCGCGGGCGGAAGCGGAGGAAGCAGGACTTCAAAACGCAACTCATCGCGTTTGCTTAAAACGTCACTTACCTCTTCTGCCTCCCTTACTCCCTTTGCCGCCCTTGCCCCTCTGTCTTCTTATCAAGTCGCCTTTGGCACTGATCGCCCCTTTACTCCTTTCGTTTGGCGGCGCTCGTCCAGGCGCACCACTTTTGCTTCGTTGCTTTCGCGTGCGACCCGAATCAGCAAACCGGCTGACACCAGGCTAGAAATCATCGAGCTACCGCCATAGCTAAACAAGGGTAATGGCAAGCCTGTCGTGGGCAAGGCACCTGTTGCTACACCGATATTAAGCAGTGATTGCCCAACCATTAACACCATCACGCCGATCGCAATCAGCCGATACACCTGATTTTGTGTCTTCATGGCAACCCGTAGCGCCAGTGAAGCATATGCAAGCAGCATCACCATCAGCAGCAGACAGCCAATAAAGCCAAACTCCTCGGCAAACACCGAAAAGATGAAGTCAGTATACTGAATCGGCAGATAAAATAGCTTTTGCTGCGACAACCCAAAGCCTGTGCCCCAATGCCCACCAGAACCAACTGCCAGCAAACTTTGCACTAACTGATAGCCATCCCCAGTTGCATCAGCCCAGGGGTTCAAGAAGGACAAAATGCGTCGGCGTTGGTAGCTTCTAAAGCTGACACTGAGTATGGCTAAACCAACGCCTGCCAGTGCTGTGCCACCCATGTAGGTATAGGGCAACCCCGCTGCTAAAGCGACAAACCACAGTAACATCCCGCAGAGTGCTGTGGTACTCAGGTTTGGCTGGAGAAGAATACCCACCAGCACCAACCCAAAAATTCCCAGCCAAAGTATACGGGTGCCCCGCTTCAACCGCTCCCACTGTCCAAAAATGCGGGCACTCTGAATCACCAGGAACGGTTTGATCAATTCTGACGGCTGAATTTGGAAGGGTCCGAGAAAGAGCCAGCGTGTTGCGCCATTGACAGACGTGCCCACACCAGGAATCGCTGTGATAAGAATCAACCCCAAAATAATGATCAGAAGCCAATCAGCAACACCAACGATGTAGCGCAACGGCGAATGCACCACCAGATTGAACCCCACCATGCCCACCAAAATCCAAAGGATCTGCACTTTGAAGTAGTAAAGTCCATCACCCCGATCGGCATCTGCAACCGCATACGACGCTGAAAACAACACCGCTAGACCAATAAGCAGCCACAAAAACGTCAGCCATCGCAGCCAGCGTGCTTCAGAAGCCCAACCTTGAGCCGACGTATCAAAAAAGGGAATAAAGAGGCGCAGATTCACAATAGTTTGGGAAAGGAAGAGGCGCGGGGGAAGAGAGGGAAGCAGGGGAAGAGAGGTTCTACATCAATCAGACTTAGTGTAGGCTAATCAGTCTATGCGAGCTTGGTAAAACGGGCAAGATTTTTTGGGTCAGTGAGTCGAAAGCAAATCGCTCTTCCTCTGCCTCCCTTGCCTCCCTATCCCCCCTGCCTCTCTATCTCCAGTAAGATAGACGTAGCGCTAATTCTTCAGAGCAAGACGTTAGATACAGCATGATTGAAACGCTGCAAACCCAGCTTTACTGGTTGGAACATTTTGCCAACACGTTAGTTTCTGAGCAACTGGCTCACCTTACGCCAGCCAGCGTGGGCATCATTTTTCTGGCAGGTCTGCTGACAAGCCTTACGCCCTGTATGCTGTCGATGCTGCCGATCACGATCGGCTACATTGGCGGCTACGAAACACAGACGCGGTTACAGGCAGCAGCACAGTCTACCTGGTTTGCACTGGGATTGGCAACGACGCTGGCGGGGCTAGGCATTGTGGCGGCAGTAGTGGGCAAAATCTATGGACAAATTGGACTAGGGTTGCCGATCGTCGTGAGTGCGATCGCCATTCTCATGGGGCTGAACTTGCTGGAAGCATTGCCCTTGCGACTACCATCCGTTGGTGG
>DATNQS010000527.1:0-1773 GCA_036703925.1 Candidatus Sericytochromatia bacterium | reverse complement strand
CTCTGGCGAAAAATCTAACAATTCTGGTGCGGAGATCCAAATTATTGGTAGCTGTTGCAGAAATTGTAGGAGAAAGAGGTTGCTCTGCTTCTCCTGTCTCCTCGCCACTTACCGCGATAAACTGGCAGTATGAAAACCTTGCTTATGGGGCTAGTTCGCGGCTACCGGGTGTTTCTTTCACCGCTGTTTCCGCCATCGTGTCGCTTTCAGCCAACCTGTTCGCAATATGCGCTGGAGGCAGTCGATCGCTTCGGTGTCTTACAAGGAAGTTGGCTCACGGCAAAACGAATCTGTCGCTGTCATCCATTTCATCCTGGCGGCTACGATCCTGTGCCACGATCGTCTCAAGCTAAACCGCTGGAACGGGACGAGGTTTAAGCTGCTATGAAACCTTACCAGCACGTGGCGATCGTCGAGTGTGGTGAACCGCTGCTACCCATCCCTGAGCCATTGTTTGCCTTAGTGTCGCCCCATCCCTATGCAACTGTCGGTGCGCCCTATGGTGAAAAATCGCCGTTTTATCTACGTGAAGGCGTTCTCAAGCAGTTGGCTGAAGCGCAAGCGATACTACAAAAGGAATTTCCTGGCTGGCGGATTCAGGTCTTTGATGCCTATCGCCCGATCGCTGTACAACAATACATGGTGGACTATACGTTTCGGGACGTAGTGCAGTCAAAGGGATTGTCGGTCGATCGCCTCACCGAGTCGCAGCGTGAGTCGCTTTTAGAATTGGTTTACGAGTTTTGGGCAGTGCCAAGCCACAATCCCGCTACGCCGCCGCCACACAGCACCGGGGGCGCGATCGACGTCACCCTGGTGGATGAGTTTGATCAAGTCGTGGATATGGGTTCTCCCATTGATGAACTCTCGCCGCGATCGTATCCCGACCACTTTGCCGCCAGCACCGATCTGCGCGATCGTTCCTTTCATGAACATCGCCAACGACTGCGATCGGTCATGCTCACCGCTGGCTTTCAGCAACATCCCAACGAATGGTGGCACTTTTGCCTGGGTGACCAGATGTGGGCATGGCTAACGATGCAGGCGAACCCTGAAGCGAAGGCTGTAGCAAGGTATGGCGCAGTGGTGTAATGGATGGAGAGCTAGGGAAGCAGAGGAAGCAGAACTAATTCAAAACTCAAAACTCAAAACTCTCTCCTCCCCTCTCACTCCACTCCTCTCCCCCCCACGAACCGCTTATCATAAGCATCTAGTTGCTGGTTGCTCTTTCCCTATGAGCTACTGCCTCAATCCCGATTGTCAAAAGCCTCAGAACCGAGACAGTGCAGAGCTTTGTCGTTACTGTGGCGCAAGGCTACTGTTGAAGGATCGCTATCGACCTGTGAAGCCGATCGGTCAGGGTGGCTTTGGCAGAACGTTTCTGGCGATCGATGAAGACAAACCATCCAAACCGCGCTGTGTGATCAAGCAATTTCTGCCTGTAAATCAGGACGCGCAGCATTTGAAAAAAGCGGCTCAACTCTTTGAGCGGGAGGCAATGCGGCTGGAGGAGTTGGGCAATCATCCGCAAATTCCGACGCTGCTGGCGTACTTTAGGCAAGAGCGGCAGCAATACCTAGTGCAGGAGTTTGTGAATGGCAAAAATCTGGCAGAACTGCTGCACGATGAGGGCGCATTTACAGAGGCACAGGTGCGATCGGTGCTGGTAGGGTTGCTGCCTGTGCTGGAGTTTATCCATGCTCACAGCGTTATTCATCGTGATATTAAGCCTTCTAACGTGATTCAGATGTCAGGCGGGGGGGCTGGACGATC
>DATNQS010000526.1:0-5143 GCA_036703925.1 Candidatus Sericytochromatia bacterium | reverse complement strand
CTTCACTCTTCCACCCCTTCACTCTTCTTACCCCTTCACCCTTCCCCCTCTTCACCTTTCTACCTCTCTACCTGCATCACCAATGACTCAAACAAAACGCCGATGGAGGGTGAGTCCTGCCGCGATCGCGCCTGTGCTAATCATTAGTTGGGCAGTCATGAGCGCGATCACTACAGGGTTTAACTTTCGACCGCTGGTGCTGTTGGAGTTACAGACTCAGGCGCTCTTTTTTCGGCTGAGGGGTGAAGTAGCACCGCCATCTGAGCTTGTGATTTTGGCGATCGACGACGATTCGCTAACGCGGGGGCGAGATTCTAAAGAATTAAAGGAACTAGCGTCAATCCGCTCTTGGCCCTGGAGGCGGACTGCTTATGCAGAGGCGATCGATAAACTGATGGCAGCAGGCGCTCGCTCCATTGCTGTTGATGTGCTGTGGGATTTGCCAAGCGAACGTCCTGCTGATGATCAACGTCTCCAGCAGACTCTAAAACGCCATGCTGGGCGAGTGACGCTGGCAGCAATTCATGCTACGTCCGAGAGCATTGGGGGTGGTTTAGATCAATTGGTTTATCCCGATCCCATGTTTCAAGTTGACCCTAAAGCGATCGGGCTGATCAACTACTCGACGGAGCCAGATGGACAGCTTCGTCGCTTTGCTAGCGTGTACCTTAACCAGATTGATGCCGACTTGCGACAATCAAAGTCCGACCTGCTCTCGTTTGATGAAGCGAGCTTACAAACATCAAAACTCCCGTTTAACGCACCTAAAGGTGACTATATATATTTCTACGGTGGTTCAAATTCGTTTGCAATCGTTCCGTTTTGGACCGTACTCTATCCTCAGAATTGGGAACGGCTGAAGCAGGAGCAAGTCTTCAAAGACAAAATTGTCTTAATTGGCCCGACGGCTGCCTTTTTACAGGATATTCACCCGACCCCCTTTGGCGAGCTTTCTGGTATCGAAGTGCATGCTAACGCGATTGCCACCTTGCTAGAGGATCGGGCGATCGCCGAGGTCATACCTGATCCAGCCTGGCGTGGTTTCTATCTGTTCCTTGCCCTTGCTGGCATTGGGCTAGCGATCGGTCAAGTCTCAAAACGGACAACGCCGCGCTTTGTGCTGGCGCTTGTACTTGCGGGTGCCTGGTGGCTTGTGGGTTATGCCAGCTTTGTCTATGGCAGCTTGATTCTTCCCGTTGCCACACCCTTCCTCGCGATTTCGCTTAGTGGGCTTTTCTATCTCAGTACAGGAGCCGCCAATGACCAGCTTGAAAAACTACGTCTGCGTCGTACGTTAGAGCGCTACGTTGCCAAGCCGATCGTGAAAGAAATTCTCAGCCAACCGGAGGATTTCCAGGCGTTGCTGCAAGGGCGCAAGCTTAATGCTGCGGTACTTTTTTGCGACATTCGTGGCTTCACTACGCTGTCATACAAGCTACCGCCCGAGACATTGGTGGCTCTGCTGAATACTTATCTCAATGCGATGGTCGAAGCCGTTGCCGCCGCCAGTGGCACGATCGACAAGTTTATTGGCGATGCCGTGATGGCAGAATTTGGCTCCCCAGTTTCCTATGGTGAAGAAACGGATGCCATGAATGCGATTCGTGCAGCGCTGGGAATGCGGCAGGCGTTAGCAGCCTTGCGATCGCAGTGGCAGAAAGAGGGCAAAACCTTGCTTTATCACGGCATTGGTATTAGCTACGGAGAGGTCATTGCTGGGAACATTGGCTCACTGCGCCGCCTGGAATATACCGTTATTGGCGATACGGTCAATGTTGCCAGCCGCGTTGAAGGGCTGACCAAAAGTTTTTGGACAGATATTTTGATCACTGATTCGCTCTACCAACGAGTACAAGAGCACGTTGAAGTTGTGTTTGTGGGGGAATATTTGCTGCGTGGACGAGAAGATAGTCCTAGCCGTCTCTACAGTTTGATTGGGTTAAAGGGAGAAGCGCCCACGCTCTATCACCAGGTTCACGAAGAATTGCGACGCTATTTGGGTTATAAAGAAGCGACAGAATCTTGAAGCGATCGCGTTCTAAGTGTGTCATTGCCTGCTCCTCGTTAGCTTTAGGACGCTTGCAAAAGGCTTTCTACAAATTGATAAAGCTCTGCCTCCGATTGCCCCTGCTGCTGTTGCTCCTTCAGCTCAATTAAGCCTTGTGCCAGTTCGGTTGCCTGCTTTTTATAGGTGTTGTGTGCCACCAACAAATCGAGAAAGACTTCACGCTCGACCTGGCAGCGATCGGCTTCGTCCGTGATGTGAGAGGCATAGGCTACCGAATCAACGTTGTACCGCAGCAGAAAAATCAGTGCGCCTGTCAATTGTTGAAGCTGCTGCTGGAGTTTGCGTGTATCTAACTCCAAGCGATCGAACGCTACTTGGCCTTCAAGGCGTAACTCGACAATGGGCGCGTCCGCAGCACGTATTTTGCCTGACTTCACGGCTTGCTGCACTGTTGCGATCGCCATCTCCTCCAGTGCCTCCAGGCTTTCTTGCCCACGTGCTGTTACCTTCAGCCGTACGATCGTGCGTTGCGTGTAGTCTCGTTTCAACTCAGCGTGAATACCCGATGCGTCTAGCGACACCAGATACACCCCCCGATCAAACTGACTTTCTTCCACATTATTTGCTTCGACCGAACCAGGATTAAAAATCCAGTCCTCCACAACATAGTTTTTATGGATGTGCCCCAGCGCTAGATACTCAACGCCAGCCTCTTTCAACGGCAGCAAATCGTTATAACGCAACGCACCGTGATAGCGAGCAATTTGTCCTTCGAGTCCGTGGTGAAAAAGCATTACCGTATGAGCCGGAGCGGGAGGCAGGTCTTTGATCGCCGTAGCGAGAGAGGCGATCGCCGTTGGAGCTGATGCGCCATACCAGCAAGACCCTAAGACTCGCACACCGCAAGCCAGATCAATGTAGCCACCACGCTTCGTTTCCCAGTCCCACGGTTCATACAGTGCGGTGCCATTTGCAGTCGTTGGCTCTAGCAGTACCAGCAAACCCCAATCGGATAAATAGCGCAGCCAGCTTGTTTTGGTGCCGTAGGGTGTGTTGTCGTGGTTGCCTTCGATCGCCAGCACTGGAATGCCTGCCTCCTTCAACTCTTGCAAGCAAAGCTGTGCCTGATTAAGAATATTTGGTTGAATATTGCGATGCTCAAACAGGTCGCCAGCCAGCACGACAAAATCAACCTGGGGCACGATCGCATACTGATACAACGCATCCTGAAACGCTCGATAAAAATCTTTGGTGCGCTCTTTGCTGTCGTACCGATCAAACCCTAGATGAATATCCGAAACATGAAGAAAGCGCGGCATGGCGATCGACCGTTGGTTGTCAGAGCCAGTCTAACTGATTGTCTGTCGTGCGGCGATCGCTTCTGACCGATGACGCTGTTCAGATCCCCGACTTCTTGAAGAAGCCGGGGATCTTGTGCTCACGTATGATTTAGTTACTCAATGAAGAAACCACTTAGCGGACTTACTTCTGACCCTGATCACATCATGATCAAGCCGCAGTCAGAATCCGTTAAGTGGTTTAAATAAGGCTCAGTTTTTACGCAGATGGCATCAAAACGCCTAAATAGAGCTGGCTTGAGGCACATAGTCATGTGCCTGCTCATCGTCTGCATCATTAGCGTGAGCTGTCTTGCCATTCTTGCCGTTATGCGTGTGCCCGTTACCCTTACGCGGCTGAATCACGCCATAGCCACCATGATTTCGTTCATAAATGACGTTGATTTCTCCCGTTTCACTGTTCATGAACATATAAAAGTCATGATCAACTAGCTCTAACTGCTCTAGTGCTTCCTGTGGAGTCATAGGCGGCATTGCAAAATATTTTGTTCGCACAACCTGACCCGGCAATTCTGGCGATCGATCTTGCAATAGATCTGCGGCTACTGGCTGCTCACTCAAAGCCTCTGCTGTTTTCACAGGGGCATGGCTCTGTGCCTGACGTTTCTCCTTATATTTACGAAGCTGGCGACTAATCTTATCGGCAACTAAATCGACGCTGGCGTAGAGGCTCTCGCTGCCTTCTTCAGCACGGACGATCGCACCATTAACGTAGATTGTGACTTCAGCCGTCTGCTTAGAATTAATCCGTGGATTTTTCGCAACCGACAAATGAACATCAACTTCAGTCGTTAAGTTTTGATAATGGTTGACCGCCTTTTCGATCTTGTTCGTTACATACTCACGCAATGAGTCAGTAATTTCGATGTTTTTGCCCTGGATAACAAGCTTCATAAACGAGCTTCCTCCCCTGAACGAGTGGGTTATCCATTCACCCTACCACTTTGTATTCTGCACGACAGTAGCCGTTAGAATGTTTTGCAACCTGTGATAATTCTTGATTAGAATATGCATTCTTTAAGGCAAAGTTACGTTACAACCCCCTTGTTTTTTGCGTGAATTTAAACCAGTGAGCCAAGATTCTAAGCCAGTGATGGTTTCTGCGGGGCAGTCCTTTAACCGTCGCCATTGTCATTTGTATAAAAGGAAAATTGTGCCGTATACAACGGCATGGGCATGGCAGCGATTGCTGGTAGACGATCGTCGCCAAACGTCTCAGCTTGATGATGCACTGCTGCTGCTCGAACATCCGCCCACCTATACATTAGGTCAAGGTGCCAGTCCTGCCTTTCTTAAGTTTGACCCCGCCCAAACCGCATGGGACGTGCATCGCGTTGAGCGGGGCGGCGAAGTAACCTACCACTGTCCTGGACAACTTGTTGGCTACCCTATTCTCAATCTGACCTACTATCAGAAAGATTTGCACTGGTATCTGCGCCAGTTGGAAGCAGTAATCATCCGCGTCTTAGCCTTCTATGGGTTACAAGGAGAACGACTACCAGGCTTGACTGGCGTATGGGTAGACGATCGCAAAGTTGCGGCGATCGGCATCAAGGTCAGTCGCTGGATCACCATGCATGGCTTTGCGCTGAACGTTTGCCCTGACTTGAGCGGCTTCGATCGCATTGTTCCCTGTGGCATTCCCGATAAAATGGTCGGCTCTCTAGCACAATTTAGACCGGCAATTCAGTTTGAGGCAGTGCGAGATCAGGTGGCGATCGCTTTTGCTCAAGTATTCAATGTCGAACTAATTGAACAACCAGGAGACCCTCAAGTG
>DATNQS010000525.1:0-3529 GCA_036703925.1 Candidatus Sericytochromatia bacterium | reverse complement strand
AGTTTTTGAAATTGCCTGTTGGTCACCAGAAGACATCAGGATCCAAAAAGCATCCTGTTGCTCTTCAAGAGTATGGCTTTTGAGTCTTCTCAGTTGACGTTTAACTTCTTTGGGTAGCATTTCTCATTACAAACAGCTTATGAGCATCCAGATACAACAGGCCTGTCGGCTAGACCCATAGCGAGCATGACGACACTTGGCTTGGCAGGCAGCAGTTACTCGAAGCCCTCAAGGCCGTTGGCAGCTTCACCCATGACCGTCAGACTTCACTGGCTGACGCAGCGTCGTCCGTAGTCCCATGCAAGTCTAACCATCCGCTGCCATGAGAGCCACTGGAAGCAGCGTCTTACCAGTAGCCGAACCCAGGCTGTCGGCGCTAACACCCCTGTCGTGAGCCAAACCTGACTGTCAGCCGGAGCAACAAAAAACACTGTCAAACTAGCAGAGCCTTGCCTCTTTTTGTGTAAAAGCAAGCAAGTTTGCTTTTACACAAAAGTGACGTATAGTAGAACAAAAGTATTAACCCCTGAAGGCAAACAGCGCGTCACACTGCGTTTAGCCTCAATGCGAAGACCTGATTCAGAGTAGTTATATGGCGATGAAACGCACTTCAACTAAGTTGCACAACCCACGTGAACCTAAAATATCGGCTGGGTATATTCGGGTGTCTACCCTTGTGCAGGAAGACGAGTCTTTGTCTTTAGAGCGTCAAGAAGGAGCCGTGCGAGCTTTTGGAGCACAGGAAATTTTTCAGGACACAGATTCTGGTAGTAAAGACGAGCGCAAAAATTTGCAACGGTTGATGACACTGGTCCGCAGTGGCGCAGTAGACGAAGTCATTATTTCTCGTATTGATCGGTTGACACGTTCGCTCCGCCAACTTCTAGACCTGGTGAGTGAGTTCGAGCAGTTGAACGTTAATCTCCGCATCGTGGAGATGAACATTGATCTCCGCACCCCAATGGGCAAATTCATGGTCATGCTCATTGGCATGTTTGCTGAGTGGGAGACTGACCAACTGTCCGATCGCATTAGAGCAGAGCGACGGCAGCGACGGCAAAACCTGGTTGCTTCCGACTCGTGTCCCTTTGGTTACGAAGTAACCAAAGGGAAATACGTTCTTGATCAGCAACCGTTTCTTTGCTTGTTGGCTGACCGACCTGAAGCTTACCCGTTTGGAGAGCTAGCAGAGGTTGCAGAGCCCCTGTGCGGCCAAACCATTGAGCAGCTATGCCGTGAATTAGTGGCACTGTTCTTAGAGGATGCCTTACCGCGAACAACCTTAGGACACTTTTTTGAGAAATATGGCTTTGCTAAACCGCGCTACAAGTCCAACGGCTTCGGCAAACTCCTGTACTGGACACCTAGCGGTTTTCTAAACTGGTTGACTAATCCGGTGCTTCAGGGTCACACTCCCTATCTAAAACAGGTTACGGTGAAAAAACGGCAACGGGAAACCAACCCAGATGGACCTGAAGTTCACTACAATACGCATCCTGATCAACGCTTAATTTTAGATGATGAGGCTCAAGAGATTACATCTATCATTGCCACCAATCGTCGCATGGGGGGTGGCAATTTTAAGGAGAAGCGAAACCAGCAAAACCGACATGGCGAGTTTGCCTATCAAACCGGTGCTGTCTTTTGTGCGCAGTGTGGTTCTTTATGTACCTCCAAAACCAGTGGACAAGGCAAGTATCATTACTTTGCTTGCCGGTATTCAAGCGTTGGCTGCAGCAACAGAAAATCGGTTGGAAAGCGCAATATTGAACAGGTTCTCATCCAGCATTTAGTCTCTCAATCGCAAGTCATGCGGGAAGCGGCTAGGCGGTCTAAAAGCAGTCGTATCAGTAGTGCAGCGATACTTTTACAGGCAAGTGGAGCGGATGCTGAAACGGTGCGCCAGTTTCACTTGGCTGCAGCACCACGGTATGAAGATCTGGAAGGAGTTTCTAGCTTTGCTCAAAAGCAACGGTCGAGGCTAAGCGAGTTGGAAGCATATCTCCTGGATTTGGAACAAGTGCAGCGCTATACCCCTGAAGTGGAGCGCTTGAAACAGGAGGCACGTCGTGACATTGAAGAGGCACGGAATGCCAGTCAATCGCTGCTTAACAAGAGTGGCGGTGAACTCATCTTTGATGGTCATACCAGCTATTTCTGGGATGGGATCACTAGCGATGACAAACCTAGAGTGTACGAACAAATTGTCCACAAGATTTATATCAATGAGGGCAAGGTTACAGAGATTCTGTTGAAAACTAACCCGAGTGAGGGAAGCAATCATGAAAATTCAAGACCGCATGACCCTAAAACTGAAAATCACTGAAATTGCGCTCAACGAGGCGCTTCGCGGCTGGCAAGCACCAAACCAAGGACCATTACACTGCCCGTTTTGCCAGTCCGATCTCGTCTCACGCCACATGCAGCGCAAAAATGGCATGATCTACAATTGCAAAAACTGTTGCCAACCGTTTTCAGAGGAACTGATTCGGCTCTGCCACTGTGCGCGTCCAGGTATCTTGGCTAAATGCCAGACTTGTCCGCAATATCAGCGCATCCGCGAGATGATGAAGTTCAATATTGAGCAACTGCGTCATTTGTCTGAGGTAGAGGTTGACCGAATCATGTCACACCCCGATTTTTATCACGAACTGTTTTCGTTGCAACAGTTCCTACCTCAGATCAAACTAAGGCATTACTCTGCACACCAGACGAAGGACCATTCTGCAACACCTGTTCTAGAGCAGCCACCTTCTGTAGCAGGTGGGAATCAGCTTTCACTGTTTGAATAGCTAACTTGTAAGCCTGTTAGAATTCCATACTGCTTATCACCAGGGTAGTGCCCAGGCAGCAAGCAACCGCACGAAACGGGATGCCTTTGGAGCAGAGATGGTTTTCTGCGATCGCCCGTGCCTCTTCTTTGCTGCTGGCGGTGATGTGGTAAAGACCGCTATCGCCAGAGTTGAACAGCGTACACATCGGATAGAGCCAACGTTCAGGAGGGGGAGGAGATTCAAGCGGAGCGACATCGAAGAGGCTCAGTTGCTGCAGTGCAGTCATAAGCCGTATTTCGCCTTGACTGCTCGCAGTCGCTTTGTCGCTTTTCGATAGCGCGGATTTTCGCCACTTTTGGCAATGCCCCAAATTTGCTTAATCTGATCAGCCTCGTTTGTAATGCCATCCGAAACGCACTGAAAAATGAGTGCTCTGAGATACTCATCATGCAAACCGTCAATCTCGTCATTTTCCTGACCGCACCCTGGTTCATTCTCCCCATCAGAATCATCCAAGGGGGTATCTGAGAAAGGTGCGGTATCAGGTGCGGTCGGGTTAAAATCACTTTTCCATAGACGTTCTAAGCGGGTGCGGTCGTCTAATGGCGTTTCATTGGGTGCGGTGCCAGTGCGGTCGGGTGCGGTCGTCGGGTGCGGTGGTGTCTGCGCGTCAGCGGTTTTAGGCTTAATCACCTCATAAGTACCGTCATCGGTGCCATCGTCCACAGCGACGGCAACCGCAATCGACAGCGGTA
>DATNQS010000524.1:0-3975 GCA_036703925.1 Candidatus Sericytochromatia bacterium | reverse complement strand
ATGCCCCAGCCGCGATCGTACAGATCTTGCTTCACCTCTGCCAGAAGGGGATTCAGTCGGACATCCTGAATCGGGCACTGGTTGAGGTTAACAATGTGATGACTGCCTTTTTGGTAATAGCCCGCCTGAATTTGCCCCGCTTGCGATCGCGCCAGTGGGTAGGTCGCCTTGTTGCGATAGCCCAAATCTGCCTCCGCTGCCAGAATGGGAGACACTAGCGGCTGGCTAAACTTACCAATGCGTTCTAACGTCTGCACAACCTGATTGTGTTTGGCAGCAAGTTGGTAGGGGTAATCAACGTGCTGCCACTGGCAGCCACCACACTTATCTGCCACGATGCAGCGGGCGCGAATGCGATGGGGCGAGGGTTCTAGCACCTCTAGCAGCTTGCCGTAAGCATACTGGGGCTTAACGCGCAACAGCCGTACGCGCACACGATCGCCCGTCACCGTATCGGGCACAAAAACCACGCGCTCGTGCGATCGACCGACACCATCGCCGCTATCGCTCAAGTCAGTAATGGTCACGTCAACGACCTGTCCTTGCTGCCAGGGGTTTTCTGCTGGCGCAGCCAAGTTATCTTCAGACGGCAGGGAAGTTAAAGACACACGACCTCGTTGTGAAAGGGGCACCGCATGATGAAGACCACACGTTCTATCGCCTTCGGTGTAGACGATGCTTCAAAATTACTGTAAGCCTCCATACTATCAACTCTCTAAGCAAGGCGGGTCGTACAAAGTTTCAGACGAGGGGATGGTGACAGAACTACACCATTCTGCTGGAACCAGGGGGTGAAAGAGGCGATCGCTGCCGCTTTCACCCCCACTTCCGGCTCCTTCTGCCCTAAAGCAAATGTTAACTATTGTAAAACTGTGCTCAGCGTTTTTTCTCTACTCTTTCGCTGTGTCCCCTTGAGTCGTTAAACTACAAAGAGATATCCGCAGAGACACAACCATAATTATGAGTGTAGTTAGCCAAGTCATTCTGCAAGCCGACGATGAACTGCGTTATCCCACCACGGGTGAGCTTCAGGGCTTGCAAGGATTTTTTCAAACGGGCGAGCAGCGTACCCGCATTGCGGCAGCGCTATCGGAAAATGAGAAAAAAATTGTGCAGGAAGCCAGTAAGCAACTTTGGAAAAAGCGTCCAGACTTTATCGCTCCTGGCGGCAATGCCTATGGCGACAAGCAGCGTGCCCTGTGCCTGCGTGATTATGGCTGGTACCTGCGTCTGGTGACGTATGGCATTCTAGCAGGGGATAAGCAACCGATCGAAGCGATCGGTCTGGTCGGCGCGCGGGAAATGTACAACGCTTTAGGCGTACCTGTTCCGGGTATGGCAGAAGCGATCCGTTGCCTGAAAGTAGCTTCTCTGAATCTACTTTCGTCTGATGATGCCGCTGAAGCAATGCCCTACTTTGACTATATTATTCAAGCCATGTCTTGAGTAGTGCCTGAAAAACAGGGCGCAGAACTTTAGTAAAATTGCTTCCCCGTTGTTAGTGGAGGCTTTGGCGATCGAAAGCCAGAGCCTCCACTGAGAGCGGGGAATTTTAGTAGGAGATGGCAGAGCCGTTTGATGCGATCGTGTGCAGTAATGGCATTATTGCCTGATCTGCGGAATAATGCGGGTGAGGCTGGTAGTTGGAACGATGCAAAGGTAACACGACACCCGCTCCAATCGCTTGGCGGCTCCTCAGCGTCAAGGCGAATAGCAGTTCGTGCTGTTGAAAGACTCGATCGTGAGTCTCTGCATGAAGCGTTAGCGTTTCTCAAGCAACCCGGCTCACCCGTCTAGCCCCTAGGAGTATTCTGCATGATGCCATCTGTAACCCCCACAGCGACGCAACTTGACCAGGCAAAGCAGGCGATCGCTGCCTACATCGCCAGCCTCGCTAGCCGCCCCGATCGACGTGAGGGTGCTTATCCCTACTACTTATTTCATGAGCCAGGGAAACCCATTCTCGGTACGGTGATGCTGTTTCATGGGTTCAGCGCCAAACCGCATCAAATGTGGCGCTTGGCAGATTACTTGTTTCAAAACGGGTTTAATGTCTACCAGCCGTCAATCTTTGGGCATTCGCTGGTTAACCCTGCCAAAAATTGGGCGCAGGTTGACCTCAAGCCCGAAATCGCCGAGCCGCTAAAAGCCAAAGTGGCACAAGATCCAGTGTTACAGACTTACTTTGCGAACCTTGCCAGTAATCCTGATGTTGCCGCCAAGCCGAATCCATTGCAGCAAGCCGCGCTAGTCAAGCGGTTAGTCAGCATTGAGCCACGTCTGTTGGATATTGTGCAGTCGATCGAGACTTATGATGATCCTGATTTCGATGAATACTTCACCTCGTCCCATTTGGAGTATCTGACCCAGGCAAAGGCTCGACTGGCAGATATTGCATCGATCCCTGGAGCGGTGTATACCGTGGGCTTATCGGTGGGTGGAGCCGTAGCGTTGGCATTGGCGGCAGCAAAGCCCGATCGCGTGCAGAAGGCTGTAGTCTATGCGCCTTTATTAAGAGTGTATGACGAGCAACGGCGGCAATACGTCAACCTCACAGGGCCACTCGACATTAAAGAAATGGGCTGGGATTTAAACTTGAAGTTTCCAGTGGGCTGCTTTACGGCAGCCGATCGCTTTGGCGGCGGTGTGGTCATGAGTCCCGCATCGCTCAACTCGCTCAAAAAAGTGCCCATTTTTATGGTGCTGACCGAAAACGAAGACGCAGCAGACGTCAAAACGAATCAAGACTTTTACGAAAAGACGGGCGCAGAGCAGGACGGCAACCGCTACTATCTCTACCGCGCTATGGATCTGGTGCCGCATCCGATGGTTGACCCAACCGAAGTTAGCCAGAATATGAGCAACCGCTTCTGGCAAAGTCTGTATCAAGAAACGTTCCGCTTTTTGACGACGGGCGAGGTAGATATTCCCAATATGGGCAATTTAGACCAAGATCCGCAGTTGCCGCAGGTGCTTCCGGTTTAGCTGATGCCATAGAAGCGGCTTGCGCTTTGGGAAACGTATCAGCGCTCGACTCAGAAACCCGGTTGATCGCCTCTAGGCTTTGGAACAATGATGTAGCCTTCGGTAATGTTGCCGAGGGCTATGTTGCGTTCTAGCCCCCAGTACCACCAGTGCGCGGCGATGTAAGCACACATGAGACTATCCAATTGATCTTCCAACGCTTTCAAAGCTGTTCCTTTAAGCGGGATTTCGTTTGGCAAGCATTTGCTTTGGTTGACATCGAGTGCTGGTTCGAAGGTTGGAAGTCGATCGCACAGATACCGCTGCAACCGAGCCAGTTCCACTCGTCGGTCTGCCAATTTGCCTTTTTTGTATTTCAAGATTCGCTCCAGCCCAAAGAGATGGACGATCGCGGGATGAGGAAAGACCTCAATCTGGTGTCGCCCAGACTGCTGCGGTGCGATCGCAGGTGCATGGTGGAATCCCTTTGCTTCGAGGCTCAAACCAAAGGCAACGGTACGCGCTGCAAAAGGCAAGCCCAAATTGGCAGGATAGGCACCCGCATGATAGCGACCAAACTGCTTGTGCGTGAGGCGATCGCACAGCCGCATCCCCGTTACGTTGGGAATCAGCGTGGGCGCATCGACCGCAATCACGCCCGATTCATCGGGTGCCACGTAGGTATCAACCCAGGCAAGAATATCTGCGGTATCGTCCTCTCGTCGCAAATCAATCAGTTCTAGCCTGCCGTACTGCCAATCGAGGCAGCATAACCCACTTGCACCGGAACTCCAACCCAAGTCGATGCCCAAAAATTTCATTTAGAGGTCTATGCGAGAATAAAGGCTAGCGTTTGATGAAACGTGCGATCGAGGTTAATCAATATGAACTCAGAGACCCAACCGAATGCTAAAGCGAGTCATTTTAAGTCATCGCTCTTCACGTTTTTCGTCAGTGCGCTTCTGGTTATTGGTATCGCTTTTCTGAATAGGGATACTCCGAAGTTCGATT
>DATNQS010000523.1:0-3441 GCA_036703925.1 Candidatus Sericytochromatia bacterium | reverse complement strand
CAATGTTTGTTGATGCAGCCACTCCGGATCGGCCTTGAGACCAGAGAAGAGTACAGGACGAACGACAGACCGATAGATATTCACGGTTTACATTAAGCGATCGTTGATTAGCATAACTGGCTACCCTTAAAATTTGAACTGCATACAAGATAAAAAGGGCGTTGCTAATTAAAGGTAGGCATTTTGTCAGCGCAGGGCACTACAATGCCTTGCAAACCTTCTCGTGCTTTATTAATGAGCCTAAGTAATGACGGTTTTTTCTTAAACGAAGAATGACCGACCCTTCCGCCCCTGTTTGCATAGGCAGTACTTCTTCAGATGAGAACGACTAGAGCAAGATAAGCTAGCCGTGCGATCGAAGTTCCTAAAAGCGGTGGGTTAACCCTTTGCCTTACGAGATCGTACGCACTAATCTAACGCCAGCGTTACTTGACAGTTAAGCATTTGCCGTTGCGCTGAAGCCTCGAAAACACACTAGGATGGAGACAACGTTCCCACAGGTTTCGGCAGTCTACCCAGGTTGCATTATCCAACGGGTTTCGGTGTAATTTTTGCCCGAAACTAGTTTGCTTCGAGCAGACTGCTTCTTTTCATCGTATTGGCGTATCCATCGCTACACCACATGGTTCAACCAAAAGAGCCAAACGCCAACGACAAACAGTTGGCTGCCTTGGGACGGGTTCTGCAAATTCTTCGAGAAGAAGAAAGTGCTGATGTTCTCATTGATACAACGCTTAATTATCTGCAAGCTGAATTTGATTACAGCTTGATCTGGATTGGCTTATACGATCGTCTGGCGCATCGGTTGCATGGCAAGGGTGGCGTAACACCATCAGGCAACATTCCCTTGCTGAAGCAGCAAATTGTACTGAATCCTGGCGATTTGATGGAACAGGTGGTGATTCAGCAACGTCCGCTGGCAGTGCCCGACTTACGGCAAGAACTGAGAGCAGGCGATTGGCGTAAAACGGCACAGACTGACGGTATTCAGGGCACGATCATTTTCCCGATTCGTTATCGCGATCAATGTTTTGGCGTGACGTTACTGGGGACAAGCCTCTGGGGTGCAGCGCCACGATCGGACGAAAAAGCGCGACTGTCGATGATTTTAGGCGCTTTGGCGGCAGCACTGTATCAAATTGAAGCAGAGTGGCTGCGGCAGCAAGTCAAACGTCCCGATCAGCCCCTCCTGGCACTATTGACTAAGCTACGATCGCTGGCTGGCTTAGGTCCACGGCTGGAAGCCATTGTTGAAGAGACGCATCAGTTCATACAGCCAGCGCGCACCAATGTGTACTGGTTTGAGCGCAACCAACGCTTTTTTTGGCGGCGGATGAGCAATCGCCAAAAAACGGCTGGCTTTAGTGAATCAGGTCAACCGGCATCTGGCATTACCGTGCAGGAAGTGAGCGGCTTTTACCAAGCGTTACGTGCTGACCAACTGGTGTCGATCGGGGAGGCGCACAGTTCTCTCAAGGCTGATACGACCAGTCGCCTGATGCAGCAAATTCGCGCACGATCGTTACTGGCAGCACCGATCTTGTTTCAAGACGAACTGCTGGGCTTTCTAGCAGTAGAAGGGCAGGAACCCCGGATTTGGGAAGACGAAGAGAAAAGCTACATCCGTGGTGCAGCGCAAATTATTGCTCTCATTGCGCCCCTGGATGACATGGAAAACACGATTGAACAGATCCAGCGCGATCGCGTCCTCACTGCCGAAATTGCCCGTTTCCTTTACAGCGACGATGACTGGAAAGCAACACTTAACCTGGCAGCCGAACAACTCTGCAAACGTCTACGTGCCGATCGCTTTCTAGTGCTGCTCTATGACCCAGAGCAAAGCGCCTTTGAGCTTGCCCATCAAAGTCAACCAACCAACCGTCGCCCCTTTACAACGCCACTAGAGACTCTGGGCGACGCGGACTGGCAACTGCTCGAAAAAAGTACGGGTAGCATTGGTATCGAAAATTTAGAGGGCGACTTACGGCTGCTAGCATGGCGCGATCGCCTTCTAGAACTGGGCGTGCGATCGCTCATCCTTTGTAATGTCTCCCTCGGTCATGCAGTCGAGGGACTCGTCGTAGTCTGCCACGAAAGTCCGCGTACTTGGAGCCAGACTGAGTATGATTTAGTACGCATTGTCAGCCAGCAGCTTGGCTTGATCTTGCATCAGTGGCAACTACAACGGCAAAACGAGCAGCAGCAAACGGTTAGCCAGAATCTTCAGCAGGGTCTGACTCTTATGCAGCAGATCCACCAGTTGGAACCCCTGGAACAAGCGGCACTGAAACACATCGCTCAAGTCCTTCAGGCACCTCTGGCAACCCTGATTGTGTGGACGCCTGGAACGGCGATCGGTCACGTTGTCGTACCGCCCACAAGCAACGATCGCTTTGCTGCCAATGCCAATGCTACAATCCCAGTTCTGACCGATGCACTGATTCAGTGGGTGCTAGCGCATGACGGTGTGCTGCCGCTAGCGATCGGCGACCTTCCGACTGAAACGCGCCAATGGTTCAACGGTGTTGGCATTGGTCAAGTGTTAGCGATCGCGTTACGCACCGCTCCAGAACATGAGCCATCCGGTATTTTGCTAGTCGCTGATGGGAGCGATCGCCAATGGGCAGAGCGTCATCTGAAGGCGCTCGGTACTCTTGCCAGCCAACTTGCGTGGTCTCGCCGCTACCTGCTGCTGACCCAAAAGCTCTTTACGCAGCGTGAAGAGCTAAAGCAACTGAACTGGTACAAACATCGTTCCTTAGAAGAACTGTATCGATCGCTCATTCCCAACCTGAAGCGGCTGCAAGACCTCGGCAATCCCAAAGATCCCCTCTTTAGTACCCGTCATCAGCAGATTTTGCGACAGCTTTATGAGGCAGTCACACCCCTTGCGAAGGTGGTTGAAGCTGAACAATGGCAATTGCAAACAGTCTCACGTACGTTGTCGCTGGTAAGTTTACTGAAGCGATCGCTGGGGCGAGTCGATCACATAATCAAGCAACAGCAGCTCTGGACGCAGGTACACAATGAAACCAATCTCACTCTTGAGGGCGACATCACGAGGATTGAGTTGGTGCTGTATGAATTACTGCTCGCTGCTTGCCAACGCTCCGCTATTGGGGGACGCATCGACATCTGGTGTCGCCAAATCGATCACTACTGGCTCGAACTCTCACTCACTGATAGCGGTGTCATCGAGCCACGGTTGCTGTCCGAACTGGAAAACGGGCGATCGCTCGACTTGTTAGCCCCTTCAACTCTCGACCATCCCCTAGGGCAACACTTACACATCTGCCGGGCGCTCATGAAGCAAATTGGTGGTGAACTGAACCTCTATACCCTAGAGGACAACCGCAGCCTAAGCCGACTGGTACTGCCTCTAGCAACCAACGATCGGGCAACCATCAAACAGGAGTGAGGAATTAGAACGGTAAAAGGCAA
>DATNQS010000522.1:0-6833 GCA_036703925.1 Candidatus Sericytochromatia bacterium | reverse complement strand
GATAAGTAGATCAGCCGTACGTTGGTTCGTGGCAAGCGGGCGATCGTCCGACGCTTCAGACCCTTGACCGAACAGACCAGCCGCTGCTAAATGGTACAAAAGCTGCTGTGCACTCACCCAACCGATCGGGTGCTGGCGCTCATCAACTAACACTAGCCGATTGGCAGCCGTTGTTTTAGACCTGCTGGCTGCTTGACCTAGCGCTGCTAACGCAGTTGTCAAGCGAGCAGTTACTGCACAGTGTGGTACAGGATCAACAAAAGCCTGGAGAGAGGGAAAGCTTGAAACCATGAAATGCCTGCCCAAGAGAGGAGTGATGTGAGCTACCAACGCTATAGCGGGGCAGTTGCCTCTAGGCGCAATGATTTAAGCAAAAACGCATTTGAGGAGCTAGGAGGGCAGCAAGTTGCTAGATGATAGAGTGCATCACTCCAAACTAGAGCATTAGTCTCCGCAGAGACACTTAAAGAACTTTGAAGTAATTTCCAATGCACGATTGCTTATTACATTCAATTATGCGTCTGTTACAAGTAGCTTTGCCAGTACAAGATTGCTTTGTAATTATAATTAATTGAGTGCTAAAATCTTAAGAAAAAATAAAGCTTTTTTGAGAGTGTTCACAATAAGCCCTTTAAGTTAATTGCTTCTATAAAACGTGCGCTAATAATGCCCCGATTTCAGACTGTTTTGAACCATCCATTACCTCACTCACAACGATCCAAGCTCTCAGTTGGCATTTTTCTTGCCCCTGAGTCGCTTGCTCAAGCAGTTTTGCAGCGCCTGGATCACGATCGCTACAGTGTGACCATGCCAAAAACCAGTAGTGACTTTTTCTCTGTTGTCGAACACGAAAAGCAGCACCTTGATTGCCTCATCTTACAGGGTGGCTCCGCCTTGGCGCAGCTTGCCAAGCAGTTACATGGGCAGGCAACATTGCTTCCAGCCGTCATTGTCTCGACTGACATCGCTCTAGATACCCTGCCGACGACATCGGGTACGGTTAAACCCGGCATGGCTACCTCTGATCCGACTGTCTCTGACACAAATGCAATGAAGGCGGCAGACGCACTTAACGCGGTTGAAGCGAGTGAGGACACTTCCCCAGTTGTTAATCTAGCTTTTGTCTATCACACAGCAGAAATTTGGATCACAATCGCTCAATGTGATGCCATCAGTGACCATATTGAGCAAGCGATCGGTCAATTTCTCCATCTGTCGCCAACCTGCCGCTTAAGCAACGCACTGTCAACCGTAGATCTATCAACCGACATCACCGCTCAAAATTTTCTGATGCTACAACAGCGACGGCTGACAGAAAAACTGAAAGAGCGTTTGGGCTATCTCGGTGTTTATTACAAGCGCAATCCACGTAACTTTTTTCGTTACATGGCGTTAGAACAGCAGCAAGAAATGCTAGAACAACTCCGCGATCACTATCGAGAGATCATACTATATTACTTCAGCGAAGATAATACTCTCAATCAGCGCATTGATGAATTTGTCAATGCTGCTTTTTTCACCGATATTGCAACCTCACAAGTGGTAGAAATCCATATGGATTTGATGGATGAGTTTGCAAAACAGTTAAAATTAGAGGGACGCAGTGATGATATTCTGCTAGATTATCGGTTGACATTGATTGATACGATCGCCCACTTATGTGAGATGTATCGGCGCTCCGTACCAAGAGAAAACTAGCCCAGAGAAAACTAACACTGGCTGTTAGTGAACCGCTTTACACTACAGAGACTCTTCGCTGCAATAGTTTGTCTTAAATTGGCTCCAGGTTCCGCTATAGTTGCATGATTAATACACCTTAAGCTATGAGCCCCTTCAAAAAAACTTATGTCCTGAAGCTCTACGTGGCTGGCAATACGCCAAGCTCCATTCGTGCCCTTAAAGTGCTAAATGAGATCCTAGAAAAAGATTTTCAGGGTGTTTATGCGCTTAAGGTCATTGATGTGATGAAAAATCCTCAGCTTGCCGAAGAGGACAAAATTTTAGCCACACCCACGTTGTCTAAAATCTTGCCGCCGCCTGTACGTAAAATCATTGGTGATTTATCCGATCGTGAAAAAGTCTTGATTGGTCTGGATCTACTCTACGAAGAGTTGCGGGGCGACGCATCTAAATTGTTAGAATAAAAAGCTTCGGAGTAAAAACAACTATAAATTACATTCAGACCCAGATTTAGCGTAAAAATTCTTGGTGCGAAAAGCAGCAAAGTTCCAACTGATTGTCTGCGCCTTTTTAGCAAGCCCTCCTCATGAACCAACTAAATCAAAATCCGCTAAACGGTGAATATCCTGTCCCTGGTGTGCAAAAAATTCGCACCCTGATCGAGGGCTTTGATGACATTAGCCACGGCGGTGTACCAGCAGGACGTACTACTCTTATTAGTGGCACATCTGGCACAGGTAAAACGTTGCTAGCTGTGCAATTTTTGTATCAAGGTATTGTTGATTTTGACGAATCAGGTGTTTTCGTTACCTTTGAGGAATCCCCAGCGGATGTCATTAAAAACGCGTTTAGCTTTGGTTGGGATTTGCAGAAATTTATTAATGAAGGCAAGCTCTTTATTCTCGATGCGTCTCCTGATCCTGAAGGGCAAGACGTAGCAGGAAACTTTGATCTTTCTGCTTTAATTGAGCGCATTCAATATGCGATTCGCAAATACAAAGCACGACGAGTTTCGATTGATTCGGTGACGGCTGTCTTTCAGCAATATGACTCAGCGGGGGTTGTAAGACGCGAAATTTTTCGTTTGGTGGCTCGCTTAAAGCAAGTCGGCGCAACGACGTTAATGACTACAGAACGAGTCGAAGAATATGGCCCCGTAGCACGGTTTGGTGTCGAAGAATTTGTATCAGATAATGTGGTGATTATTCGCAATGTGCTAGAAGGGGAGCGCCGCCGCCGTACGATCGAAATCCTCAAACTGCGAGGTACGACGCACATGAAAGGTGAATATCCTTTCACCATCACAAACAATGGCATTAACATCTTTCCATTGGGGGCTATGCGCCTGACGCAACGATCGTCCAATGTACGCGTCTCCTCTGGGGTCAAAACGCTGGATGAAATGTGCGGCGGCGGCTTTTTTAAGGACTCGATTATTCTGGCGACCGGGGCAACGGGTACAGGCAAAACGATGATGGTCAGCAAGTTTTTGCAAGATGCCTGCCAGCGAGGCGATCGTGCCATTTTGTTTGCTTACGAAGAATCCCGTGCCCAGTTGTCTCGGAATGCATCTTCCTGGGGCATTGACTTCGAAGAACTCGAACAGAAAGGGGTACTGAGAATTATTTGTGCCTATCCTGAGTCAGCCGGTTTGGAAGATCATCTACAAATTATTAAAACGGAAATCGCTGAGTTTAAGCCCTCTCGGATCGCGATCGATTCCCTCTCTGCCTTAGCGCGAGGGGTAAGCAACAATGCGTTTCGTCAATTTGTGATTGGTGTGACTGGCTTTGCTAAACAAGAAGAAATTACAGGCTTTTTTACTAACACCTCTGATCAATTTATGGGATCGAATTCCATCACCGATTCTCATATTTCCACAATTACCGACACTATTTTGATGCTGCAATATGTCGAGATTCGGGGTGAGATGGCGCGGGCTATTAATGTTTTCAAGATGCGTGGCTCCTGGCATGATAAAGGTATTCGCGAATATACCATCAGCGAACGTGGTCCTCAAATTAAAGAGTCCTTCCGAAACTTTGAGGGCATCATCAGCGGTTCGCCAACTCGCATTGCTGTAGATGAAAAAAGTGAACTGTCGCGTATTATCAAAGCTGTACAGCCAAAAGATGAAGTTTAGGATAGAATTTTTTAGCTTTGAAGTAAGAGAGAAGTCTGTCTCCGTAGATCCAAGACGCTAAAGATTTAGACAATTCGCATCAGCGGGTTATAGCCCTCTGGGCACAATTGCATTAGTGCCTTTGTAGCTACACTTACCCTTCGGGAACCCTACGCAAATAACTGCTCAGCAAAAAGTTTTTTAGTCAACAGGCTGCGAAGCCACAGATTGTAGAAATTGTTCAAGAATGCTTTAACTCAACACTCATAACTCAGAACTTAATTTTCTATGTCTACAGAAGTGGTCGAAATTCTGTCAGCAGAAGAAGTACGGCGGACAGTGACGCGGCTAGCGTCACAGGTGGTAGAGCGATCGGATCTTTCTAAGCTGGTGTTGCTTGGTATCTATACACGGGGGGTAAATCTGGCAGCCATGCTAGCGCGGCAGATCGAGGCGCTAGAGCAAGTAACGGTGCCAATGGGAGCGATCGACATTACCTTCTACCGCGATGACCTGGACACGATCGGCATTCGCACTCCGGCAAAAACGGAAATACCCTTTGACCTTTCTGGCAAAACCGTTGTTTTAGTCGATGATGTGATCTTTAAAGGGCGCACCATTCGTGCGGCTCTCAATGCCGTGAGCGACTACGGCAGACCAGCCGTCATTCGGCTCGTGGTGCTGGTCGATCGTGGACATCGAGAAGTGCCGATCCATCCTGATTTTACGGGCAAGCAACTCCCAACTGCCAAAGAAGAACAAGTCAAGGTCTATCTTCAGGAAATTGATGGACGTGATGGCGTAGAGCTAATCAGAGTCTAGGGGTTAGGGTCTTAGGCTACAGTGATCATTTTCAAACTTGATCAGTCGTAGCCAACGCTCAATGCCTGTACACGGTTAGGGTGGTAGGATACAGTGATCGTTTTCAAGCCCTAGCCCCTCTACCCAGTTCACATGGAAACCCAGACTCGCAAAGCCGATCATCTCCGCATCTGTCTGGATGAGAATGTGCAATGCCGTCAGATTACGAATGGACTGGAGCACTATCGGTTTACCCACTGCTGTTTGCCTGAGATCGATCGCGACGACATTAATCTTACGACCACCTTCCTGGGTAAAAACCTGGGTGCACCGCTGCTTATTTCGTCGATGACCGGCGGCACTGAACTGGCAAAAACGATCAACTCCAAGCTAGCAGCAGTGGCACAGCAGTACAGGCTGGCAATGGGTGTTGGCTCTCAGCGCGTAGCAGTTGAAAATCCGTCCGTTGCAACCACCTTTTCGGTGCGGGCGATCGCGCCTGATATTCCCCTCTTCGCCAATTTGGGCGCTGTACAGCTCAATTACCACTACGGGCTGGATGAGTGCCGCCGGGTAGTCGATACACTCGAAGCCGATGCCCTGATTCTGCACCTCAATCCACTTCAGGAATGCGTGCAGACCAGCGGCGACACAAATTTTCGAGGCTTGCTTGTACAAATTGCGTCACTCTGTGCTGCGCTGCCGGTGCCTGTAATTGCAAAAGAAGTTGGCAACGGTATTTCTGCGACAAGTGCAAAAATGCTGCTGGAAGCAGGGGTTGCAGCGATCGACGTAGCGGGTGCAGGCGGCACCTCTTGGTCACTGGTCGAGAGCGAACGCGCCACCGATGCTCGTCAGCGACGTTTGGGTAGAACCTTTGCCGATTGGGGCTTACCCACTGCTGAGTGCATCACTGCCGTACGAGCGATCACCCCTCAGATTCCTCTGATCGCCTCTGGTGGCTTGCGGGATGGACTGGAAGCTGCAAAAGCGATCGCGCTTGGTGCTGACCTCGTAGGCATGGCGTTTCCCTTTCTGCAAGCCGCGAATGACTCCGAGGCAGCTTTGTATGAGCTAGTAGAGATTCTTGTTGCAGAACTCACCACAGCCATGTTTTGTACGGGCTGCAAACGGCTTGAAGATCTGCGATCGCCCGCAGTTTTGCAGAAAATTTAATGGGCTGTCAAAAGCAAAACGGTAACGCTACAACAACTTGCATCACTACAGTTTGCGTCACTAGAAAGTGCTCAGGTTTTCGTGGACACTGCTGCCACGAAGCACTTCTGATAGTGCTAGACCGTCATAGCTGCCAAGAGGCTGCTTACAATGCAAATGTTTCAAACCCTGAGGTGAATTGGTGAGTCAATGAGCCTCTTACGAGCCAAAATCAAATGGGTTCCACAGTGAATCATGCGCTGGTCTCGCCGCCCCGATACACTGCGCCCGCAGCGTGATCTGCCTGGATGTCGATAACGAGGTCTGCCCACCCAGGTTTAACCACTAGCGGTTTGATGAGCAACTCAGGATGCAAGGCTTTCCAGAAATACTCAACGAAGACATCAATCTCAGCATCGCTCATACCCGGTTTGCCACTATCTCGCATTTGCTGTTCTGCCTGCTTACGCCACTGTTTGCCAAGGCGATAATCGACGGGATGCAGCACAATAAGGCTGTCTAACCGTTGCCAGAGAGGTAGATAGTCAGAGAGTTTTGTATTCATGTCACGGGCAAAGGCACGATCGCCAGCCGTTGTGATGGGTGTGATCGACTGCTCAAAAACGGTTGGATCAACTGGACGAACGCCCACAAACCAGCCTTCAAACAAGATGATATCCGCACCCGAAACCAGGGTCGGCGCGATTCTGTCGCCTGCGCCATCGTGCAGCGATTTGTCGAAACGAGGGAGCGCGATCGGCTGCTCTGGCGTTAATTGGCGCAAGGCATCCAATGTCTGTAGCCCTAACTCAAGATCATGGGTTCCTGGTGGACCACGCCAGAGCAAGCGAGGGTCACGCTCTCGCAGGCGCAAACGCTCGTCATACGTCTTGTAAAAATCGTCCAGAGAAAGGCTGATGGTCTTATAGCCGCATACTTGCAGTATCAACACCAGGATTGCTCCAAGCGTTGTTTTGCCAGTGCCCTGCCCGCCTAAAATGCCCTGTACCCAGAGGCGATCGACGGCTTGCCGCCGAGTTTTTAGCCACACTGCCAGCGGTAGCCACAAATGCCA
>DATNQS010000521.1:0-12682 GCA_036703925.1 Candidatus Sericytochromatia bacterium | reverse complement strand
TGGCTGAACGGTATGCTGCTCTGGTCGATCGCTGTGCCACCAACTTTTCGTCGCTTCCGGCAAATTGACAGCATAGAGGGTGATAACGATCGGCTCTTGCAAGCCCTGTCCGAGAATTTCGACGTTGTAGGACGGATGTTTTTTGGTCGATAGATCCACAATGAAGCGTTTACCAATGCGTCGCCAGCTTGGTTCTTTGCCGCGCCACTGAAGACGACAGCAGGGATAAGGCAACTGTTCGCGATCGAACAAGCGACAGCAGGGACCAATCACACGGTAGCTAAAGTGGCAACCGGGGCTAAAAAAGACCTGCCCATGCTGAAGCGGATGAAACATGGGAATTGCGCCATTATCCAAGCGTTGCTTTGGCGTTTTGCAGTGCATGCCGAACCTGAGCAAAGCCAGTGCCCCCGTAACTATTGCGGGCAGAGACAACCTGGGCAGGCTCGATCGCAGCATAAATATCGGACTCAAACGCTGGATGGAGCGTTTTCCATTCGTCTAAGGTCAGTTCTTTTAAGAGCTTGCCTTGAGCCAGGGACGTTTTCACCACTTGACCGACCAGGTTATACGCTTCTCGGAAGGGCACGCCTTTGCCTGCTAAATAGTCCGCCACATCCGTCGCATTGGAAAAGTCTTCGTTGACGGCGGCTTGTAGACGAGCTACACGGAACTCTAGCCCTTCTTGCAGCAAGATGGTCATTGCTTCCAGGCAGCCTTGCACCGTCACAACTGCATCAAAGAGAGCTTCTTTGTCTTCCTGCAAGTCTTTGTTGTAGGCAAGGGGCAAGCCTTTCATCAGCACCAGTAGACCCTGGAGGTGCCCAAAAACTCGCCCAGTTTTGCCTCGCACCAGTTCAGGTACGTCAGGGTTCTTCTTCTGCGGCATGATGCTGGAACCCGTGGAGCAACTGTCTTTGAGGGTGACAAAGCCAAATTCTTCAGATGCCCATAGAATCACTTCTTCAGCAAGGCGGCTAAGATGCACCATGATGAGGCTAGCAGCACACAGAAACTCAATGGCAAAGTCACGATCGCTTACCCCATCCAAACTGTTAGCATACACACCGCCAAAGTTAAGCAACTCCGCCGTGTAGTGGCGATCGATAGGAAAGGTGGTGCCTGCCAGTGCACCAGAACCCAGCGGTGAGATATTGACCCGCTGATAAATTTCGCCTAGCCGCTCCCAGTCGCGCTGGCTCATTTCAAAGTAGGCAAGCAGATGATGGGCAAGACTAAGCGGCTGTGCCCGTTGCAGATGCGTATAGCCAGGGATCAGCGTCTCGACGTGCTGCTCTGCCAGCGTGAGTAAAATGGACTGAAACGATCGCACCCGTTGGCGAATCTGCTGGATTTGGTCGCGCAAGTAAAGGCGCGTGTCGGTGCCCACCTGATCATTGCGCGATCGTGCCGTATGGAGCTTTTTGCCCACATCACCCACAATCTCGGTCAGGCGGCGCTCAACCGCAAAGTGCACATCCTCTGCCTCAACGCCAGGAACAAACAGCCCTTGCCGATATTCCTGCCGGATCTGCTCTAGACCATCGACCAATTGCTCTCCCTCGGCAGCAGTAATAATGCCTGTATGTGCCAACATTTGTGCATGAGCCTGAGAGCCGATCAAATCGTACTCAATGAGTTGGATATCAAAACCAATACTGGCATTGAACTGGGCGATCGCAGGATGGAGCGCCGACTCAAAACGTTGGCTCCAGGTAGAGGGCTGACTTACCGATGGTTGAGAGAGGTCTTGATTCAAAGCAGTTCTCACTAGGTTAGAGAGTTTAGATTTCTGGCTAGAGTTATAGAGTTTTAGCTCAACGTTCGCAAACCCTGAAGGCAACCAAAATCTACTCCACTCAATATCACGAAAAGCATCCCCAAACTGTGATCAGTAGGGTTGATCCCAACGCATAACTACAAAGGCTGCGCTTGCCAAAGGCAAAGGGTTTGCCAAAAATAAGCTCACGCTTAAGGGAACGGTTAACCGTCAAGCATCAGCCGTCAACCGATAGTAGCGAATCTTGCACACATCCTGAACGCTGATGGTTCAACCTTTAGCCGAAGGATGTAAACGTCTTCACAAAATAGCCAAAAATGATGCCAATGAGAAAGGCCCAAACCTGACCTGTTTTGACGAAGTTGTTGAATGCTTTCTGCACATCGCCTCCTAGGTCAACTTTGAGCTCCTTGTCGCCTAGAGCTGCCAAGTCGATCGGCAAGTGCCAGTGAGATGGCTGTAACAGGTCAAGCAGGTACGTGTTAAGCCAAGCTGTATCAAGCAAATGAGTTGGATCAATCAGTCCAACCGTTATATCCGGTATGACGCAAAGAACCATTGCCGCTCTCTCCTCTTTTGAATGAATGCAAACTAGCACACGTTTATCTTACAGACTGCAAGGATACCAGAAAAGTATTTGAGCGATCGCACGACTCAAGCACATAAAGGCTTGCTGCAAAGCGGGTTAAAACCGAGGACGGTTAGCGATCGCCTCCTTCAAATAGCGCTACAGGACTGTCTAACCTACAGTCAAACAATTAAGAAGAATACTTGCGATTGCCTAAGGGCGTGTATAAAAAACTTCTTTCCTTGTCAAACGACCTTCTTAGGGTTATCGAGCTGGCTTCTTCAGAAATCTGTCGCCTACTATACGACGACACTTAGCATTTCCCAGTAAGTACGTAGAATAGCGTTGTGGTTTCGTAAAAACCTAATGAAGACGACATCGGAGACAGGTGCAAATATAGCAGCAGGAGCAGGCGGAGCGTCAGAAGATTACCCGTTAGCGGCAGTGCCGTTGACTGCTCGTAAATCCCTGGCATCATTAGGTCCGTTACTCATAGGTTTCACCCTTTATTCTGGCACCCTCTTTGCAGGCGGATTGGTCGGTCCCGCGTTTAAGTTTTTTCCTGACTTAATTGGCTTAATCATCATTGGCAACTTAATTTTGGGGACGTATGCCGCTGCACTCAGCTATATTGCCGCCAAAACGGGTCTCAGTACGGTGTTAATGGCACGCTTTAGTTTTGGCAGTGTTGGTTCTCGGTGGGTTGACTTTATCTTAGGCTTTACGCAAATCGGTTGGTATGCCTGGGGAACGGCGCTGATTGCTGATTTGTTGAATAAGCTGGCTGGGGTGCCAACGTCCTGGAATTGGCTCACCATCCTGTTTTTCACCTATTTCTTTTGTTCCACTGCCTACCTCGGCTACAAGGCAATGGACTGGTTGAGCCGTATTGCAGTTCCAGCCATGCTGATTTTGATGGTTTGGTGTCTCGCGATCGCCTCCGGTCAAATCGGTGGCTGGGAAGGATTACAGGCGATTCAACCCACTAAGGAAATGACGATCGGGGCAGCTTTGACAATTATTGTTGGCACCTTTGTTTCGGGTGGCACTCAGGCAACCAACTGGAGCCGCTTTGCCAAGAACGGCAAGATCGCTACGATCGCCACGCTGCTTGCCTTTTTCTTTGCTAATGGCTTTCTCATTTTTAGTGGCGCGTTTTGTTCTCTGGTGTACGCCAACGTCCCTGCTATTGCCGATAGTTCCGATATCGTGCAAGTCATGGCCTATCAGGGGCTAGTGGGCTGGGGTTTGCTGCTGTTGTTCTTAAATATGTGGACGACCCAGGACAACACGATCTATGCCTTTTCAGTGGCAGGTGCCCATATGTTTCGCACCAATAAGCGGACGCTGTTTGTGCTGGGTGGCGCAACGGTCGCCCTTGTTTTAGCGTGGGGCGGCATTTACAAAATGTTGGTGGATTACCTGATTTTACTGGGCACGTTTATTCCACCGATCGGTGGAGTGATTATGGCTGATTTTTGGTTGCAGCGCCGTAGTGAATATCCATCGCTTGAGACTCCGCAGCCTGCATTTAATTGGGCAGGGGTGATTGCTTATGTGGTGGCATCGGCGATCGCCTACTTAACAGGCAAAGCTAGCCTTGGCATTGCACCCATTAATGGCATCATTGCGGCAGTCATTCTATACGTGGTTTTGAGCAGGGTTCTACCGCAGCAAACCGCTCGTAGTACGGTGGGATAGCAGAAACGTTTGCCCTGCTACTCTAAGCTTTTCACCGTTGATGTTGATTAAATGCGGGCGATCGCTTCAATCATGCGATCGCTCTTTGAGCCAATTAAGTGGCTCTGGCAACTCAACATCAGACGCATTCTATTCGGTGATTGCAACGCTTCTCTACACACCAGAATGATTTCTAACTGAGCAGCTTAGAGTGAGAATTTTCAGCGTTGCTGAATCTGGGTATGGGGACTAGGGTGAGGGCTAATGTGGGAATTTATCATTCAGTGCAGCCACGCCAGTTTACCCAGCCCTTTGTCAGGACAATCGGGTTTACGGTTCGGAGGCTTTTACCTGCATGACAATAAGCGTCATATCATCAGCGTTGCGGTTCGCCGTGCCAGTAAAGATCTGCACTTGATTAAACAAGTACTCCAGAATTGCCTGGGGATGATCACAGTGTTGGCATGCCCATTGCAGCGATCGAGTCAAATTGTCTTCATCAAACCGTTCACCACTTTGATTGGCTGCATCAGTAAAGCCATCAGTGTAGTAAATCAGTGTATCGCCTGCCTGAAGCTGTACCTGGGCATCCTGATAAAGTGTATCGGCATCTAGCCCGATCAGCATTCCCAATGTATCGAGCCGTCGGATCGTTTTGCTTGCGGCTTGCCAGAGCAAGGGCGGGTTATGAGCCGCATTGCTGTAAGAGAGTAGTCGCGTCTGGGGATCGTACTCGGAATAGAAGAGCGTGACAAAACGATTGGAGTTTTCTAGATCGGCATACATGACGCGGTTGAGATGCTGCAAAATGCGGGCTGGCGAGTGCCCGTTCAGCACTTCTGCCCGTAACATACCGCGCGTCATGGTCATAATTAGACCCGCAGGTACGCCTTTGCCCATCACATCGCCGATCGCCAAACTCCACCGTCCCCACTCGCTGCTGCCGTCTTTTTTGGAGCGGATCTGGTCGTAGCTGGCAGGAATAAAGTCGTAAAAATCGCCGCCCACTCGATTGGCTGACTGACAGCGTGCCGCTAGCTCGATGCCTTTAATCTTGGGACACGATCGCGGCAAGAGGCGCAGTTGAATCTCGGCTCCAATCTCAAGCTCTCGATCGAGTCGTTCCTTTTTGCGAAGTTCGACGGTCAGTTCATCGTTTTCGATTGCGACTGCGGTCTGGTCAGCAATCAGACGCACTAGCTTTTGACGAGTTTCTGTCCAGCCATACTGCGGATCGCGGCTAAAAACGTAAAGCCGCCCACGTTCTATATTTTTTACCAGAATGGCAGTGCCAAAAAGCTGGACATTAGCACCTAAGTAATGGCTCACCTGATGATCCAGCGAGGCGATCGCACTAGGCGTAAGGGCGATCGCTTGACCAGCAGTTGGATTCAACGACGATGCCATCTGACGGGTCGCTGTCTCCAGAGCCTTGCGAATATCCTGACCCCAGCGGCTGTCCTGGCAATGGAGCCGCTCCAGGCGTACCTGCCCATTGGGTTTAAACAGCAGTAGCGCCCCGCCATCACTGTCTGTCACCCGACTTGCCATCAGTGGAATGAGTTCTAAAAACTGATTGAGATTGTTGAAACTCCGCAGCGCAAAGCCGAGTGAACTCAGCAAGTCTTGAATTTTGTGCTGTTCTCGATTAAGCCGCGCGACTAGTTCCTTTAAAGCAAAGACTGGCGTGATCTCAGGCGCAGCACCATCCGTCGCACCGCCAGGGGGGCGCGCTGTACGACGATCGCGACGGATCTCCATAGACGGAGAAGGCGCTGAAGGAGCCGGCGCATCGGTCTCAGCGTCCGATCGTGACGATGGCTGTCGAGGAAGGGGCACAGCAGTCATTAAGAGCAAGGTAAACGAAGGATTACCACGAGAAGCAGGCTGTTGCTTTGTGCAACTGATTCTAGCGGCTATGCCTCCAGAATCGCCTTTGGTGCCGCTAACTTTATAGGATTCATACCTAAACGCGGCTATAGTCTACCAACGTTAGCAGATAAGCTCTTAATTGATGCAGTTAACCTTCAGATGGCGTGGTTAGCAGCGTGACAACATCCGCGTGTGCTAGCACAACATCGGGGTTTTGCTGCAATGCCGCATCGTACTTTGTCGCAAAATCATCACCTGACTCAGACGGGGTAAGCAGAGTGCGCACGTCAACTAGGAACGTGGCGATCGTTTCTAACGTAATAGGTTCATCCGCTTGCTGTAGCTCATCAATTTGCACAATAATTTGCGACAACCGATGTAGCCAGGCAAATTGATCATGCGAGATCACTAATTGCAGTAGTTCTCCTCTAGATACCTGTCCTTGTACTTGTTCGTAAGCAACGCGCTCTGCTTCTAGTAAAAGCTTATGTAGGCGCAGTAATTTCAGCCGTAGTTCGCTCAACCATTGATATTGATTGATACGTTGTTGTAAGGGGTCAACCATTGATACGTCCTATGCTTTCGTTGCATTGAGCCTTTTAGTGCAGTCAGCGGCGATCGCTTGCACAGGTTTGGCTTCGGTACTGAGGGACACAGATTAAATAAAGTCAAGTTTTGTATAGAGGCATGGCAAGCCTGTGTCCCTACTTCTGTGCCTACTAAAGATTGCTAGGGTTACAAATTATTTAATGCTCAAGCCTTAGCATCTGGTACTCATCTTAAGATGATCGTAGCAACCGTTGCCGGATTGGGGGTAGCACTGCCTTCCTGTTAGCTGCCCATTCATTGCGACAACCTACTAATCGTTAGCTTGAGCTGTCACGTGCAGAACGCCATCTGGTCAATGCAAAATGCTATCAACATCAGCGTCTGCTGTGGTTACTTCTGGCTGTGTTTACTTAGAGACTGTGGTTACGTCTAGAGGGCTGCGCGATCGATGGCTAAGTCGCAACCGCATGTGCAACGGCATCCACCTGACGATCATCCACGCTACTATCTAAGCCGCAGTACTCTACGGGTTATTGGACGTATTTAACGGCGGTACCACTTGTCACAACGATGACTAGATGCTCATCATCACTCACGCGGATAGTTTTGTAATCAACATCTACGCCAATCACGGCATTGGCACCACGATCGCACGCTGCTTGCGTCATTTGCCCGATCGCGGTTTCTCTTGCTTGGTCGAGCGACTGCGAGTAGTTGGTCAAGCGAACGCCAGGTAGATCCAGAATGCCAGCGATCACCGCTCGAAAAAGATGAGCTTCAAGAATGGCTTCTCCACTGACTAAGCCGCGGTATTCCCCAATCACTTCCCCTTCAATGGCGGGAGTTGTGGTAACAATCATGGATGTTTCCTGTGGATAAATCGGTCAGCCTGTAGTTTCGTTGTCCTACTTCAGGCACTACGCTATCGAATTGATGTCATCCTCCGCACGTAATAAATGTCATGCCCTAGACATGACAAATGTCACGATTAAGCACTTTGATGGGAACCTTTGCTTACTGAGTCAAGTCAACAATCGCCTCAATGCAAAAATCATCAACTAGTTGGGTCAGTGCTTTAGCAAGTTGGGCATGCGACTCTGGAATTTGCTCAATGAGATTTAGTACCAACTTCGCATTCATCTTGACGGCTGCCTGATGGAGCCGCTCAACCCACTCCTCGGGCATAACAGAAACACTCTCGGCAGTCAGCATAAAGCTTTCAGCCTGTGTTTCTAGCTGCGAACTGACGGCTAACGACAGTTGGCTATCGGCATAGATGTAGCATACGCCCAAATAGTCTGCCATTTTCTCAAACAGGATCTCAGCCCGGAACGGTTTGCGTACAAAGTCATTACACCCGTTAGCGAGGGCAACTTTGCGGTCTTCTTCAAAGACGCTACCAGTCAAGGCAATGATGATGGGAGGCACAAGGTTCCCTGCTTCGCAGGCAGCAGCAATTTGCTTCGTTGCCTCGTAGCCATCGACTACGGGCATCCGGATATCCATCCAGATCAAGTGCGGTCGCCAATCTCGCCAGCGATCGATCGCCTCCTGCCCATTACTTGCTTCCTGCGCTTCAAAGCCGACCGAAGTTAGCAACTCCATCAGCAAGGCACGATTTTCGGGTCTGTCATCCACAGCCAGAATGCGATAAGACGGCTGCCCTGCGGCTAAACCAATCACCTCTTGACGGTTGATTAGAGGCATTTGTCCTGCTGTTTTCGCTGTATCTGTCTGGATGGAAAAGCTGAAAATACTCCCGCTACCCCAGGTACTACGAACCCTGATTTCGCCGCCCATAAGCTGTACAAACTTCTGGCTGATTGCTAATCCTAATCCTGTGCCTTCCTGCGATCGTCTACCAGTTTCCGTTTGCACAAACGGGTCAAACAAATGTTCCAGATCGTTAGACGTAATACCAGGGCCTGTGTCTTCAATCTCGAAGGTGAGAGATGAGGGCTGAAGGCTGAGGGTTGTAGCTTGCTTCCGCTCTGCGGTGGGCTGAAGGCTAAGAGGTACTGGTTTAAGGTCGCTAACATTTCTCCCCGCTCCCCCTGATTCTCCCGCTTCCTCCATTCCTTCCCTCTCTCCTCTTCCCTCTTCCCTCTCTCCTCTTCCCTCTCCCCTCTTCACCCGCAATGCTACGCCGCCATGCTCTGTAAACTTCACTGCATTGCCTAGCAGGTTGACGAGTACCTGACGCAGTTTGCTTTCATCTGCGCGAATATATTGAGGCAGATCGCTGGCTAATTCAATGATGAGTTGCAGCTTCTTAGACTGGGCTTTAAGCTGAAACATCTGCTGGAGCCAGTTGAGTAAGCCGTGGAGGTCAAAATCGGTTTCGTTAAGAGTTACTCTGCCTGCTTCGATTTTGGACATTTCCAGCACGTCGTTGATCAGGGTCAGGAGATGTTCGCCGCTGCGGTTGATGGTATCTAGTTGTTCTGTCTGTTTGGGGTTAAGGGCACCCCCACGCATCAACAATTGGGTAAAGCCCAGGATGGCATTCAGGGGTGTGCGGAGTTCGTGGCTCATGTTTGCCAAAAAGACGCTCTTGGCACGATTGGCAGTTTCAGCCGCTTCAACGCTTCGCTGTAGGGCTTCTTCGCCACGTTTGCGGGCGGTGATATCGCGCACCATTGCCATGACTTCATGCTCCTGGCACGGAACAATGCGAACTTCTTCATGCTTCAGCTCGTCCTCTACTACCAAATCTTGCTCGTAGATTTGCAGTTCTCCTGTGTTGAGGGCTTGATGCACATAATGCATTCGCTGTTCTGCCAAGGCTGGCGGTAAGGAGTTATTGACAGTTGTCCCGATCGCGAGTTGGTCAGGATTGAGTATCCTGAAATGTTTACTGCGCTGGATATTTAGGTACGTGCCATCTTGCTGGATGCGAAACAGCAGATCGGGAATGGCATTAATCAGAGCACGATTAGTAGCTTCACTTTTGTACAGGGCTTCTTCTGCCTGCTTACGCGCGGTAATGTTACGGGCAACCCAGACCACAGAGTCGCTGGAAATGGGCGCAACGCTAGCAGAGAACCACATCGGCTCGGCAGCAACCTCCAGGCTGTATTCCACAGTGAGGTTGCTTTGGGTCTCTAAGGCTTTCAGGATATAGCGTTGATAAAGCTCTGCAAGCTTAGGAGGCAGGTTTTCATAGACGGTGCGATCGACCTGTTCCTCGATCGGTTTAACGAGCCAACCGGGATTGGTAGAAAAAAGTTTGAGGCAACGCCCTTCGCGGTTGTAGACCAGGATGATATCGGGCATGGCGGCGAGCAGCCCTTGCAGTTCGGCTTCAGCACGCTTGGTCTGGCTAATGTCTACCAGTACGCCATCCAGAGAGCTAGAGGCTTGATCGAGCTGGCAGGAGAATAGTCCCCAGAATACCGATCCGTCCTGGCGACGAAATTGGGCTTCAAAGCTGTGAATGCCACCATGAAGGGAGATTTGTGCCAGTGCCTGCTGTTGTTCGCTTGGGTCAAGATAGAAATCGGTTGAGTACTTCTGCCCAATGATGGCGGCGGTTGAGTCATACCCTAGCATCGTGGCAAAACACTGATTGGCATCCAGAATCAGCCCGTCTTCTAACTGCACTCGAAAAATACCGACCAGGGAGTTCTCAAACAGGTTCTGAAGTTTGGCTTCGCTTTGCTGGTAGGCGATCGCTGCCTGCTGTCGTAACTGCTTTGCTTGTTCTAGCTCGGTCAACAGGGTATTAATATAACCTGACAGGTTGGCTAACTCATGCTGCCCGTTAGCGACCTGTTTGAACCGCTCATAGTGGCTGCTGTGAAGCACCGCTTGGCTAACGCCTGCCAGTCGCGACAGCACCAGCCGATCGACAAGCAGAAGGGTCACAACCGAGAAGAGCAGACCCATGCCCAAGGTTGACCAGGCTAAAAACTGAACGGGCTGCCCTTGCTCATAGGGGGTGTGTGGCAGGCTGGCTAGCAGCGTAGCGGTAATGCCATACAGAGTGGCAGTAAGCGCTAATAGGGTGATGCCGATGGTTAGTAGTATCGGTCTTCGCATCATGAACGCCTGTTACCCTTTTGCCACAAGTAAATATCGACCTCGTCTGGATATGGACGATCGCGTGAAAACGTCTGTAGGCAGACTACTCGATCCCGAATCCGATTGAAAGAAATTCCTCTAATATGACCACCTGCCACAGCTTCTGGCGAGAGTCTCTGTAACGGCGATCGCGCTACATACGTCGAACTTGTACCTTATTATGCTTGCGTTTTATAGCGATAGGGGCGATCGTGTTGCCCCTTTCCAGCTAATAAGATGCTCTTAAATACATGGAATGACTATAAAGATGGGCATTATGGCAAGTAGCCAGGGTTAGAATCTTTGGGCAATGGCAGAAGTAACGTTTAGAGCTAGACATCCCCAGCTAAAATCTGAGCAAGAGCCACGCGCCATCATTTCATCACTTCCAGTCTGAACTATGCACCCCAGCCAATCCTCAAAAGGCGACCTCCTCATTGTTGACGACACACCGGATAACCTGCGCCTCCTGTCGGCAATGTTGACTGAGCAAGCCTACGATGTGCGGAGTGTCCGCAATGGTGCGGCAGCGCTAATGGGTGTGCAGGGGCAGCCGCCTGACCTGATTCTGCTCGACATTAATATGCCTGAAATGAACGGCTATGAAGTTTGTCAACGCTTAAAGGCAAATCCCAACACGCGGGATATCCCTGTCATCTTCATCAGTGCGAACAATGAAGTGTTCGATAAGGTGCAAGCCTTCTCTGTCGGTGGTGTGGACTATATCAGCAAGCCGTTTCAAGTCGAAGAAGTGCTGGTGCGTGTTGAAAATCAACTGGCGCTGCGTCAACTACAAGTGCAACTCCAGCAGCGGAATCACCAATTAGAAGCGGTCGAAGCAGACCTCCGCCGCGCTTTAAAGCAAGAGCAGGCACTAAACCAGCGCATTGAAGAACTGGCAACGCTGGAGGAGCGCAACCGTATTGCCCGTGATATTCACGATTCGTTGGGTCATGCGCTCGTTGCCCTCAATATTCAAATGGAAACGGCATTAGCACTATGGCAGCAAGACCCAGACCGAGCATTCACAACATTGGTGGAGGCGAAGCAACTGGGTTCAGATGCGTTGCAAGCGACGCGCCAATCGGTTTCTGACATTCGTGCCGATCCATTGCAAGGGCAGTTGTTGGAGGCGGCGATCGCTGCCCTCACACAAGATTTTCAGCGCACGACTGGTGTGCAGCCAGCTTGCGAGATTGATGTCGCCCAACCTCTGTCTCATTCAGTGAGCACTGCGGTCTATCGCCTGGTGCAGGAAGGGTTAACTAATATTTGCAAACACGCTAATGCCACAGTGGTGACCATTCAACTGCAATTGATGGAGACTGGCTTGGTGATGACCCTGCAAGACAATGGCAAGGGCTTTCGAGCCGATGCGGCTGTCTCTGGCTTTGGTCTTCAGGGTATGCGAGAGCGTCTTCAAGCTCTGGGTGGCACACTGGATATCACCAGTGAGCCGGGAGCCGGTTGTCGCTTAACGGCTTTGCTACCGTCAAAAATTAAAAATTAACAACTAAAACCAAAAAACTGGCAAATAGCGAGATAGTGGGAAGCAGGCTTTGCTCTGACTGCTCCTTCCAGTGATCCATGTCGATGATCCGCGTCCTATTAGTTGAAGATCAAGAAATTGTCCGCCGCGGTTTGAAGACTTTGCTAGAGATCAAACCCGATTTTCAGGTCGCTGGTGAAGCGGGCAATGGGCAGCAGGCGATCGCACAACTTGCAGTTTTGCACGCTCAGGAGCAAATGCCCGATGTCATCCTGATGGATCTACACATGCCTGTGATGGATGGCGTGACAGCAACCCGGCTCATCTGCCAGCAATATTCCGGCGCAAAAATCCTGGTTTTTACGACCTTTGACGATGTGAAATATGTCGCTGAGGCCCTGCGTTGGGGAGCCAAAGGCTATCTCTTGAAAGATACACCGTCTGAGGAACTGGCAGAGGTGATCCGCTCAATCCATCGAGGCTACACACAGTTTGGACCGGGTATTCTAGAGAAAATGATGGCTGCTGGACCTACTGCTGCAGCGGATCAGCAGCTCGACCTCCCACCCGGTTTAACCAATCTGACGCTTAGAGAGCGGCAAGTCCTACGCATGGTTGCGATCGGTGCCAGCAACCGCGAAATTGCTCAAGCCCTCTTTCTCTCAGAAGGAACGGTACGCAA
>DATNQS010000520.1:0-4512 GCA_036703925.1 Candidatus Sericytochromatia bacterium | reverse complement strand
AAACCAGCGCTCAAAAGACCATGACATTGCGACCAGGATCGTGATGCCGGGATATTTAACGAACGCTGGTTCGTTTTTCTCAAAGACAGCGTGCCCACCCAGCGCAAAAACCTGGGTCAGCACCAGGCAGAGCAGCGTGATGCGCCAGTCGAAAAAGAGATAAACGATCGCTGCGATCGCCAGAACATTCGTCAGATGGTGCAATGCCTGGTTAATTGGATTTTGATGACTCGCAACAAAGTGCGCTTTTGCAGCCTGGAAGTAGCTCAAGGCATAGCCTCCGAAGTGTTTAGTCACAGTTCTGGCACGATACCACAGACAAATCATGCGCGCGCGTGAGCGATCAAAAGTCTTTGGAATTGGGAGGCTACCACCAGCGCAACTCGGTATAACCAAGCTCTGGACGGCTCAACTCTTCCTCAGTCAACCAATCCACCACCTTGTAAGTGCCAAAAACGTGATCCCACCAGTCTACCGCCAACCCAAAGTTGTGATGCCACATCCCATACTTGTGATGCACATAGTGGACAGGCATCTTCATCCAAAAGCACTTGTGAGGGTTTTCATGCTGAAGCTGATGGGCGTAGGAAGAGAAGGCTGCAAAGGCAAGCCCACCCAAAAACCAACCCAGTCCTGCTTCCAACGAAAAGAAGAACAGCAAGAGCATCACGACAAACGTGCCCTTCACGTAGTCAAAAAATTCCCACACAACGCCTTGCCCCTCATTACGACGGTGATGGTCACGATGCCGCTCACCAAGCTGAAGCGGTGCGTGCATGAGGCGATGTACCCAATACTCCACTAGACTGGCGAGTACAAAGGCGATCGTAAACCAGACCAGCCCTGTCGCCACTTTCGTTAAGTCAGGCATAGATTCTCCTTCCTTACACCTACCCAAAATTGAAGCGTACCGGATATTTCGAGATTTTGCTACTTGCAAAACACACGGCAAAAGCCAAAAGGCAGAATTAAGGCAAAATTCAAAACGTCCCTCGCTCCTTACGCTTCACTCTTCAGCCCTCTCCCCTTACCCACCCTGGACTTTTGTAAGCAAAGGTTAAGTGCTATCATGCACTCCAAGTTAAGCATCGTTGAGCACTGAATGTATGCAACCGTAATAGTCTTGCAAGACGATCTGGTTGGGAGGCGATCTAGCGGGAGGAGGAAGGAATGGAACTGGCTACGACCTTAAAAAGTCAGGCAGTTCGATCGGGCGTGCGTGGGGTTGGCATCAACCCTAACCACTGGTACGCCGTTGGTTGGGCAAAGCAGGTTTCAATAGGACAGGTGACTCAGGTCGTTGTTTGGCAGCAGGCGATCGCGGTTTATCGGGATGCCAACGGCACCTTGCACGCCCTTGAGGATGCTTGCCCCCACAAGGGTGTAGAACTGCATCGCGGTAAAGTGCAGGGGCAGCATTTGGTGTGTCGTTACCACGGCTGGGAGTTCGATACCTCGGGTCAATGTGTCAGCATCCCCTACCTACCAGAGGGACAAAAGCTGCCCTGTGCTCAGGCGCGAAGCTATCCAACTCAAGAAAAATATGGTTTGATCTGGGTGTTTCCGGGGGAGGCGGCGATCGCGGCAGACCATGAGCTACCTGTGATGAAAGAGTATGCCGAAGCGGGATGGCTGCAAGTTCCCATTAGCGGTCACTTTCAGGCTCACTTTTCTATATGCAACGAAAACTCAATGGACGTGTTTCATGGCTTCTTGCACGAGAACCTACAAGGCTGGTTTAACCCGCGTCTGCTTAAGTTGAGTGAAACTGATCATGCAGTCCAGGCAGAATATCAGGTATCTTACAAAGGTCGTATGGCAAAGTTCTTAGGCTTAAGTGAACGGGCTGACCAAGTGACCACCTTGCCGATTACAGTAGAGTATCGCTATCCTCATTACCAAAGCAACTTGCAGGGCATCTCAGCACTGTATCTCATGCGGTTGCCAGTAAGCCCGGTTGAAAGTCGCTCGTTTGCGCTCTTCTTTTTTAGGATTCGCTTACCGCAGTGGCTACTCAAAGGGCTTGAGCCGCTGCTGCAAGTATTGCTTGAGCGCTTTGTCTTGATGAAGTTTTTGTCTCAAGACATTGAAATGATGGAAAGTGAGCAACGGCAATATTCAGCGTCTCCGCAGCGGCGTTATGTTGAGATTAACCCAGCAATCATTGCTGTCCAGCGGTTGATCGTGCGGCAGTTTGAACGCTTTACGCAAAGTTCTAGTCAAACCAATATGAATGGGCACAAAGAATTAGATTCAGTCGTCTCCCGCTCTGTAGCGATTCCGCAGCACAGTTTTGCCCCTCATGAGCAGCGATCCGATCGCCCTGATTCTGTGTAGGCAACTGTACTCATACAGTTATATGCGCCTTAAAGTACGCTCAAAAATAACTGTCTTTGTGTCTACAACTGCAAAAGTTGGCATAATACCGTTCTATGCATCTAGTTAATACAGTTCAAGCCAACATTCATGCAAAATTGTGTTGGGCTGGATAGCCAATAATTTGCTAAGAAAATATACTGTTGGGCAAGAAGCGAGTCGGCTGTCTACAAAAGGTGAGAGGAGTTTACTGTGCAAGTTGTTAAGGAGTACATCCAGCGCTGGTACGAGAGTGGGCTAGACCCCGATATCTACATTTGCCATAAAAAACAAGGCAACATTGTAGACATTGAAGAAGAAGCGACTGGCAAACGTCGAACGGTTCTCACCTTCTGCACAAACGATGTGCTAGGACTAACCCAAGAAGAGGCAGTTAAGCAGGCAGCCGTCGATGCGATTTGGCAGTATGGTACATCCAATAGCTCGGTTTCAGCGTTAAGCGGTCGCATTGATCTACATCGGCAGTTAGAGAACGAAATTTCGGCATTTAAAGAGTTGCCGCATACTCAGCTTTTTCTCAATGCATGGATGGCGATGCAGGCGTTGGTTGATGCCTTTTGCCATTTAGCGATTCCGGTACCCAACTTTCAGCACACGCGCGAAACGTTGATTTTGACCGATGTGCTGAATCACGGCTGCATTGTCTCTGCCCTGGCACACTCTGGCACTCGTTCTGGCAAGATGTTTGGTCACAATCCACGGGTGCGGGTGCGTGCGTATCGCCACTGCGATATGGAAGATCTTGCCCGCCGCTTGCAGCGCTATGCTCGTCCTGACGATCGCATCATGGTTGTGTCGGATGCGGTGTTTTCGATGGATGGTGACATTGCGCCCCTGCCGCAGATGCTCGATGTCATGAGCAACTATGAGGGCAGCGTCCTTGTCATGGATGAGGCTCATGCTAGTGGGGCGATCGGCGCTACCGGTCGCGGCATCTACGAACACTTCGGACTTCGCCCTCAACAGACCCTGGAACGGGGCGTTGTACCATTGATTATGACTACTTTTTCTAAGTTTGCCGCTTCAGCCGGAGCCGCCATCAGCAGCCACGTTGCCGAACTGAAACCGCTGTTAGATGTATCACCGACGTCGATCGGTACAATTTCCCTACCGCCGCCAACGACAGCTGCCGCTTTAGAAAGCATTCGCATTGTCCGGCGTGAACCAGAGCGCGTTAAGCAGCTACAAGAAAACAATCGCTACCTACGAGCGAGTCTTGCAGCTAATGACTTTATGGCGATTGGCGAAACGAACGTAGTGCCTGTCATCTTGCCGCCCGAAATTAATCCTAAGCTTTACGCTAGACAGCTAATGGAGTACGGCATTTGGGTTTCACCCATCTGGTTCATCGCCAAACCACGCATTCGCGTTACCGTTAACGCGCTTCATACAAAAGAAGACATGGATCGTCTGGTAACTACGATGGTAAAAGTGCGCGATTTAGTTTACAAGCCCACCATTAGCGCCTGATCGCGCTTGTAAGCTGTGAGGAACCGCTAGCCTGAAGGTGAGCGACTCTCATCCACCTTGCAACTTGAAAAACGATCGAAGTTAGTGGAAGAATTATTGTTAGCACCTAAGCAGATCTTTGGTGCTAGAAGGTTTTGGGCGGCTGGCTGGTATCAAAGGTTGTTTGAAAAGTATCTGGTGGTTCAAACCGCACCTACGTAGGCAAAGCCCGCCGACATAGGCTACCGAAACAAGGGGCTTTGAAGCCTGCGGCAGGTTATAGTCCTTCGGGTATGGCGTCGCTAGTGTCAGTGGAGTCGCGGCTTCAATCATCAAAGCGACAGGAAGCTAGGCTCTTAGAACATCCTCTCAAAGATGATTCGCGATCGCGCGTTTGCTCCACGAACCACCATTGGTAGAGACATTAAGGGCAAACTATCTATACTGGTTCATTTTTCAATGTCATCGGTGTGCTGTATGGCAGAGCAGCAGCGACCGTTTGCTTAACCTCCTTTCTCAGACAGTCGCGTCAACTTTGGGGTAGTGATCTGAACTGGCGGACTGCCGCTGCGTCTGATGCAACGAAAGCACTTGCCATCGCGATCGCCCGGAATCCCACTCGCTCAGGCGTACAGCAAGCGCTGACAGCACCCGATTTTGCAGCGGCAGGGGCATCAGAGCCAGTGC
>DATNQS010000519.1:0-6508 GCA_036703925.1 Candidatus Sericytochromatia bacterium | reverse complement strand
GTAACGTTCTTTTTTTGTTCAGTCTCCTTTATTTAACCTTTAAGAATCACCATGTCACACTTCAGTCAGATTAAAACTCAAATTCGTCACCTCCCCGCTTTGAAAGCAGCTTTGACTGATTTAGGTCTCGTCTGGAAAGATGGTCCTGAACCAGTGCAAGGCTATCGTGGTTTGACTCAAACTGCCGAGATCGCGATCGAGCAGGACAACGGTTATGGGATTGGCTTTCGCTGGAATGGCAGTGAGTATGAACTAGTCGCTGATTTACAGTTTTGGCGTCAAGATTGGACTGTAGAGCGCTTTCTAAGCCGTGTAACACAGCGCTATGCCTACCACACAGTTCTGAACGAAACAACCCAAAAGGGTTTCCAGGTTACAGAGCAGCAGCAAAACAAAGACGGTTCGATCCGATTAGTCTTACAGCGCTGGAGTGCGTAATGTCTGATGCAGCTTCATCTAATTCGGCAGATGCTTTTGCTGGATCAGAGCTTGGCAACACGTTAAACCCTCGGACAGGTCTGGAACCAGAACTTGGCGGCTTTTTGCGAGATGCGCCAGAACGGTCGGGTTTTGAACCAGAGCTTGGTGGTGCTTTCCGACAGAAAGGTGTTTATGTCGATGAGATAACTTGCATTGGCTGCAAGCACTGTGCCCATGTCGCTCGTAATACGTTCTACATTGAACCAGATTACGGGCGATCGCGGGTTGTGCGCCAGGATGGCGATTCTGAGGAATTACTTCAGGAGGCGATCGATACCTGTCCTGTTGACTGTATTCACTGGGTTGACTATACCGAGCTAAAACATCTGGAAGAAGAGCGTGTTTACCAAGTGATGCCGATTCCAGGATTTCCAGTTGATACCGCTGTTATTGCTACGAACCGCCGTCGTCAAAAGCTGAAGGTACGCAAGCGCCCCTCTTAATAGATCTCATTATTAAATGGGGTTTGATATACAAGTAACAAACGAGTAGCTCTAGTAACTGAATACCCCTACTCCTAGCCGTTTTAGGGCGCTTTGCTAACGGATTACGCTACAAGTTTCTTAGATGCCAAAGGCTTGACGCCGCTACCTGCTAAAACCTGCTTGCATTACAAGTCCGTCGCGTTCCTCAATCTGCGGCGGATTTTGTTCAAATAGGGCTTACGCAGATCCCCGACTTCTACAATGGAGTAGGGTTGTGGCTAAGTTTTAACCAGAAGTCGGGGATCTAAACCCTTTGTGCCTACGCCGTAAAATAGTCGCAATTTTAGCAACAGATCTTTTAGAGCCTTAATGTGCAACCACTTTTCGTTACAGTCCGATCGCTTATTGTTAGTAAAACCCTTCCAAAAAGGTTTTTACACTTCCGTCAGGGCTAAGTACTAGTCGAACTTTAGCATTACGCCCACCGCTGATCGCTGAAACAAACGGTTCTCCCGCAAGTGGTCCTCCAGTTCGATCAATATAGTTACCTGCTGCCTGTCCAAGAGGGACTATGCGCTGAATCGAACCATCTGCACTAACTAAAAGAGTATATTCTAGAGTCTGAGTCAGTCCTTGTGGTGGAGTCCACCGTTGCTGAAAGTATTGCCGCGCTTCAGCAATTTGCGGAATGGTGTCAAAGGCAGTGTCCGTTTGCTCTGCTGGGGCACCTTGATCACCCGTAGCAGCACGCAAAGTTGATTCACTTGCAGATTGACTTGGTGGAGCTTTAGCAAACTCCCGGTTAAGAACAAGCGGTTTTGGCATCGGCTGAACAGGTTGCGCTGGTGTAGCAGCAGATGGCTGGCTCTTTGACGGTGATACTGCAATTTGATTCCCAGCTTCTCTACTTTGGGCACTACCAGCATTTGGGGTGAGTGTCACTGTCTCTGGTGGAGAATTGTCAGCACTTGAAATTTTAGGCAGCGGTGGAGCAACAGGAAAGTTTGGCAGCCCCGGACTTGCAGGCACTGTTGAACCAATCGGTGGTGGTGATGGCAGCTTTTGCCCTGATGCGATCGGCGGTAACGGACTTTGAATTGCTGCTGGCACTTGCATAGCAATGTCCTGATTGCTACTGTCTCCCTGGCTAGCTGTCGGAGATGCTGGTCTCGAGCTGCTTTCAATAATTTTGGCAACTGAGGCTGAGAGTCCAACCACTAGCAGACCTGTAGCGGCTAGTTGCCCCCAACGAAGAGAGGATGGCGCTAACTGGCGCGATCGCTGCACATCTGGCAGAGCAACTAGTTCCGAGGCATATTCATCCAGCGCATTTGCCAAATCAAAGAGCTGCAAAGCACTCAAAGATACTTTGTTAGCAGTATCCGACGTTGCTAGCGAACCAAGTGCCAACGTATGAGTCAGCAGACCACTTGGCTGTAGCGAAATAGCGTTCGGCGGCGATGCTGTGATCGACCGTGGTTGATCTTGAGCTGCGGCTGGCAACACGGCAATCGCCCCTTCTGCCGCTGACGCGTTGCTTACGTGCGAGGGGAAATGATGCAGGGTGTCGAGATCGCGCGATTGCTCGAGGAAGTGCTGCACATAGGTTGAAACTGCCTCGTGGAGCGCTTCAAGCTGAACGCGATCGCCTCGTAGGACGATCCACTCCTCTTTCGGTAGCTTTGGATCATCCAAACTAAGCTGGAACCGGAGGTGCTTCAACACTGGCTGACCAACCCACCGAGACAGCGGCGAATTTTTCGCCAGAATCTCTAACGTGCAGGTTGGAGGAGTGTAGCGTCGCAAAATAGAGTGAGACATGAAGCAAGAATTCAACGAGTGTGTAGAAGGGTTAAGAGGCTGAGAGATGAGGCATTAGAAGAGACGAGACAGAAGCAGACAGGTCAATCAGAGTAAATCTATCCTGATAACCCGTCATCAGGTGATGGCTATCCCGATCGCTAAGGGTTGCTTACCGCTTGCTGGTTGCCACTATTTGAGCGATCCATCAGTGCTAACCACAGCCGTCGAGAACCGTTTGCGGCGCTGTAAAACAGTAAATCAATCAAGAGTTTGAGCGCAAGATTGTTTAGCGCTACGGGCGGCACACGATCGCCATCATTCATGCGCTCCTGATAGGTATTGTTAAACGTGTCCAGGTAATCCCCCAACAAAGCTGTTTGATGTGGTTCGCGCTGCTGTTCTGCCATTTGTTCTAAGAGGGCAACAGCACGTCGAATTTTTTCGGCTTGCTGTTTAGCAAGATGACAGCTAATAAGCACCAGCGCTCGTGCTTCCTCAACATCAAGTTTTTTGCGACCACCCTGCCCTTTCCGCAATGGACTAGCTTGCCGCAACCGCCAGATGGCAACGCGATCAGAAACCAGGGACTCTAGATTTAAATCGTTCGCTGCCTGAAGCATGGCTTCTGAACCAATCCCAGCCAGTGCTTCTAACGCCAGCAAGACCAAATCAAGTTGAGCTTTAATGTTGTCCAACTGAGATGGATCGGGCTGATTGAGCAGTGGCAACGTTTCAACCGACGTAGAGTTTGGCAACTTGACTGGAGACTGCATGACTTTAGGATAGAAAACACGAGACGATTTGACGCGGTGGTTACGTGTCTTGAAACAAGACTAGTAGACTGCTGCTATAGGTTCCCTGCTGTCTTAAGCCCAGATGAATCTTGACATATCTATACTGACCTGACCTCACCCTCTAGGCTAGAAAGAGACTTGAGCGGCTGGTCGGGCGATCGCAGACACTTCTCTATAATGACGAGGCAGACTAAACCTTTGAGAACGCTTTAGTTCAGTCGGCTTATCCCTCCAAAGAGTGAATTTTTATTAAAAGACGATTCTGTAGCTTTAGATACAGAATTTTCTGTTATATTAGTTAGTAAGAACAAAAAACGATAAAAAGGAAGCGTAAATTATGTCTACCCAAGATCAAGCACGTGCGTTAGCAAACCGTCACCAGCATACTGTTAAGAACCGTGAGCAGTCTGCACTGAGCCGGATAGCTGCTGAAATTGGTGTATCTAGCAAAACGGCTGTGCGGAACCAACCTCGCGATGCTGGCATGAGCTAGAGCAGCTGTTTGCTTAATATACTTAAATTTTTGAAAGCGGGCGTAATCCAACTGAGATTGCGCCCGTTTTTGTCGCAAGTGGTCGCCTCATCCACATCTTTAAACGCGAGTAACCTGACGCAGCGATCGGACAGTTGCAATTGTGCAAGCTGCTGCCTGATCGATGTCCTGCTCAGTGTTAAACCGCCCAATGCCAAACCGCACGGACGCATAGGCTAAAGCCTCCGCCAGCCCTAAAGCCTGTAACACATGCGAGGGGGCAATCTGAACCGATGAACAGGCAGAACCAGACGAAACTGCAAGCATCGGTTGCAAGCCTAAAAGCAATGCCTGCCCGTCAACATCTGCAATGCTGACATTCAAGTTTCCGGCTAGCCGCTGAGTCGGATGACCATTTAAGTGCAGTCTGTCTAGTGCAGTAAGCTGCTGCCAAAGTCGATCGCGCAGTGCGCGTATTCGCTCGGTCTCCTCTGGCATAGCCGCGATCGCTAACTCCACCGCCTTAGCAAAACCAACAATTTGCGGTGGATACAGTGTGCCCGATCGTAGCCCGCGTTCATGTCCGCCCCCGTGCAGTTGGGGTGCTAATTGCACTCTAGGGTTACGTCGTCGCACGTAAAGCGCCCCAATCCCTTTTGGGCCATACACTTTGTGAGCGGTGAGAGACATGAGGTCAATCTGCATTGCTTCGACATGAAGGGGAATTTTGCCGATCGCCTGCGCTGCATCCGTGTGAAACAAAATCTGCCGTGAACGGCACAGCGTACCGATCGCCGCTAGCGGCTGCAGGACACCAATTTCGTTATTTGCTGCCATCACAGACACGAGAATTGTATCGGCTCGTAGTGCTTGTTCTAAGTCCGCCAACGCTACCAGCCCATCCTCCTGTACAGGCAGCACCGTCACCTCAAAGCCCAACGTTTGCAGGTAACGGCAGGGATCAAGCACTGCGCTATGCTCAGTGGCGATCGTCACAATATGGCGACCTTTATTAAGGTACGCTTCTGCAATGCCTTTAATTGCTAGGTTATTTGCTTCTGTGGCTCCGCTAGTAAAGACGATTTCTTCTGGTGTCGCACCAATCGCGGTCGCTACTGTTTCTCTCGCCTGCTGCACGCCCGCTTCTGCCTCCCAGCCATAGAGGTGGCTAGCACTCGCCGCATTGCCAAAGTGCTCTGTAAAGTAAGGGAGCATTGCTGCCAAGACACGCGGGTCAACAGGTGTCGTGGCATGACAATCGAGATAAATCGGGCGTTGAACCATGCACACCTCTCAGCAAAGGCTACAGATGCTTACAGTGGCACCTATTCATAGTCTAGATGATTGCTTACCTGGGATTGCCTACCTGTAACGCGATCGCACGGTTAGCCCTAGTACGAGTAGCAACAGGTTGACACCACATAATGATTGACGATGATCCCTTAGCTTCCTAAGATGAGAGTAAGATTAAAGAGTGTAAAGAAAAGTTACGCTTCTGTATCAGCATAGTCCTACGATAAAGCCGCTATTCCCCATGTCCACTCCTCCAGCTTTCGTTACAGGGCGATCGGTACGATCGCTGTGCAACCAACTTCTGCGCTCTACAGTCGTTCTCCTCTTTGCCTTAGCACTCTGGCTCAGCCCAATTAATGGTTTGGCTCACTCAGATGCATACGCCTACAACAATCCCGAGTTGCTGCCAGACGTGCAAACGCCCATCATTGACTTGGCAAAAGCCTTGACTGGCGATCAGGAGGAATCTCTGGCAAAAGATTTGGAAGACTTTGAACAAGAGACGGGTTGGAAACTGCGGGTACTGACTCAGTTTGAGCGTACCCCTGGTATTGCAGTGAAAGACTATTGGGGGCTAGATAAGCACAGCGTTGTACTGGTGGCTGATCCGCGTGGCGGCAATCTACTCAACTTCAGCGTCGGCGATGATTTTTACCCGTTGATGCCTCGCACGTTCTGGATTGAACTACAGACCCGTTTTGGCAACCAATTTTTTGTGCGCGAACATGGTGAAGATCAGTCGATCCTAGAAGCGCTGGAATCAATTAAACTGTGTCTGCGTCGAGGCGGTTGCCTGGTCGTACCTGGGCTGCCCCCAGAACAATGGGTTCTGACTTTAATCACCTCTATTGTGGGTGGCGTTGTCTGTGGTTTTGCTGCTAAACCTCGCAAAGAAGGACAGGTCATCGCGTGGCAGTGGGCACTGATCTTCTCTCCACTGTGGGGCATCCTCTTCATTGCTTTCGGCATTGGTCCTGTTGTTACCCGTACCTCTGATTGGCTACCGCTATTTCGCAATATTGCTGGCTTTATGGTCGGTGCTCTAGCTGCCTTTTTGGTGCCTGTACTCAGCCGTAACCCGTCCTCTGATGAAGTATAAATCTGTTTGAGTCCAGTTTTTTAGCATTCGCCTGAGTCTCGCAGCACGACGATCGTAAAGGGTCGCCATTTGGGTCTGGCAAGTGTAGGCTAATTACCACAAGCAATTATTTTGTAAAGGGTCGCGATGGAATGGCACTCAA
>DATNQS010000518.1:0-4929 GCA_036703925.1 Candidatus Sericytochromatia bacterium | reverse complement strand
TGAGAAGGAGTTGCGGCGATCGATTCATACGGCGATCGCTGCCATTACTGATGATTTGGAAGGTGACTATCAGTTCAACACAGCCGTTTCAGAGCTGATGAAGCTGAGTAATGCGTTGACAGAGGCAACGTGCAAAGATTCGCCCGTTTATGCCGATGGCATACGTGCGTTACTCATTCTGCTGGCTCCCTTTGCGCCACACATTGCCGAGTCGCTGTGGCATGAGTTGGGACATACAGACTCGATTCACGTCCAGTCATGGCTGACGGCTGATCCGGCAGCGCTCGTAGCGGATGAGATTACGCTGGTGATTCAAATCCTGGGCAAAACGCGAGGTACGCTGCAAGTGCCGTCGCAGTCGAGCAAAGAGGATTTGGAACGCTACGCACGCGAATCAGACGTTGCGCGTAAGTACATTGGCGAAAAGGCAATCAAAAAGGTGATTGTAGTGCCAGGAAAACTGGTGAATTTCGTGGTGGGATAAGAATTGAGTTTTGAGTTCTTCGTAAGGCAAAACTTAGAACTCGAAACTCAAAACTTTCTTACGGCTGGCAATATTTGCGATTGCGATCGGACCCTGGTTCTTGCCAGGAATACGCAAAATGGCTAACCCCCTTAACTTGGGGTGCCACCCTCTGGAGTGCCTGCATTTGCACTTCGAGTGGGGGACGATTGCTGACCGATTGCTGCCAAACGCCAGCCAGGACAGGCTTGACCTTAGTGCCACGGGGAGCCGCTTGCAGTACTCGTTGGATCTGTGCCGTAATACACTTGGCACTGCCACAGTTCGCGTATGCCATCGGGTGCCATTCTAAGGAACTGGAAAAACGATCCCACGGTTGCAGGCGAGAATCAAAGCCCCTCCGCCCGACGCTGCTATTGCCATCGGAGAAGAATACAACTCCAGCCGGGATGCCTTGACGCTGAACGGGCGCAACGGCTGCATTAACAAAATCCAGCACGCCCTGAGAGGCATGGGCAACCGAGAGCTGCCAGAGATCAGCCTGCAAGCGCGCTACACGACGAGCGAGCGGTAGTGAAGCCGTTGTGCGGTTGGGGTCGAGTCCTTGCCAGAGGGGTTCCTGCTCTTGAGGGTAAAGCAGATTAACTGCTTTTAAGTCGCCGCCTGTAATGTAACCCTGCTCTAAGAAGCGCCGAATCAACTCCATACCCCGGTAGTTTAAGGCGCGTTGAAATAACGTTTGCTGTGAGGCTTCACCATAAACCCATAAATCCTGAATTTTGCTGGCGACCGAGGCACTGCCATACCCACGGGGATAGCGGATGTAATCAAACAACACGCCGTCAGGTTTACGCTGGACGATCGCCTGTACCATCTGAGCATAGTCTTGTCGCGCCTGAGGGCTATAGGGATCGATAAACGCTTCCTCTGGGTTGGTCAGACCGATATCAACGCTTAATCCGGCGACTGTGCTTGCTGTCAGGCTGGTTTGACCCAGACCATTACGGGCAAGCGTTTGCTGTTTGTCTGGGCGACGGGCGTAGCTTGCACCCATATTCATGCCAAACAGCCATGCGTATACTTTTAAGCCACGAGCGCGCCCTTTACGAATGATTTCTGCCAATAGATCTGCCTGCTCGGCTTTAGAGCCTGCCAGTACCGATGCCCAGGCTGTCGGATTGTCCGTTGCGGGCAGCAACACCCTCCCGTTATAAAACGCCTCGACGTTGACCTGGGAATAGCCTCGATTCACAATTTGGTCTAGAACCGACTCTAAGGCTCCTGGCTTGGCATCGCAGGGATAGAGTCGTAGCCAGATTGCCTGAGTTTGCAGTTGAGTCTGCTTGCGGCACTTCTGTAGCCTATCGCCATGCTGTTTTACCAGGCTGGCATAGCGTTTTTGGGCATCCTTATTGCCTCTAGCAGCAACCCGCCGCAGCGTTTCTTTTTGGTCGATCGCTGCTTGTGATTGCTGGCAGTAGGGTGCTGCTTGCGCCTGGGACTGGGGCGGCAGTAATAACGTACTTAGCAAGCTTGTGAGCAGCGTGACAACGATCAGCCGAATGGGCGGACGATCGCTAGCAGGTGGAAGGAAAAAGAACATAGCAGGACGGTTAAGACGTGACGGTTAGAGCGTGTCTAGAGTGCAACAAAAAACAAAGAAAGCAACACTCAGGCAGCAATCTTGACAAAACAATTTGTTATAGCAGCTAAAAGCCGGGATGCAACACATCCTTTCGAAATGAGCAAGTTTTGCAACAAATGTCTTTGGGGATGAGGCAGCGCAAGCCGCTATCACGCCCACCGAAGCGAAGAGAACCGATTCTACTGGGGTGAAGTTTTGCCTGCGCTCCCTCAACTAACTCACCAATGGGGGACGATCGCTGGGTACAGGATCGAGATAGCTAGCAAGCCTCGCGTTGGGTCGCATCGACTTCAGCACCCATTCTAAGTTTTCGCTGAGGCGAGCAATCACGTGCGAAGACAAGTAGAGCGGCTTGTCGCCGATAATGCGGTTTACGGCTTCAACCCCAGCTTCAACAGCAGCAGTTGTCTCAGAAATGTCACCCCGCACAATCACTGTATAGCGCGCGCCGCTTACTTTCTCCATTCCTACCAGCGTTACATTCGCTGCCTTGCACATCGCATCGGCTGCTGCCAAGGCGGGCGGCAAACCCAACACTTCAACCATTCCAACCGCATTTGCCATTGTGCTCTCCAAACTCGCTTTCTAAACACTAATTCAGCACTGACGTAACATCGATCTTCGCTCTTTAGAACTCTTTAAAAGAGTTTTGCAGAATCCCCACCTTTCTCCAGAGGAGGCGGAAAAATCCAGCTTTCAAATGCTCAGTGCGTCAGTTTTGATCATCTTGACTGTTCCAGTAAAACACACAGACTAGAGCTTCTAAGGAATCACCTTGATTGTTAAGGCAGCAGAGCAAAAGCTCTGGAGCGCTTTTAGAACAACTCATCCACGGCTTCATTTTTTGTGTTTGTCTTTCGCTGAAGCGTTTGACGCTCAAACGTCATATGAACCGAGCGGGTTTGCTCACCATCCGCTGCAACAGCAATAATCGGGAAGTTGATCACACCGTCCTGGAAGGATAAATGGAACCGGAACGTGCCATCCGGATTAAGTTGAATCGGACGACCGTCGATCGTCACTATGGCATCGGGTTCAGTCGCGCCGTAAACAATGAGTTCCGCATCTGCAACTAGCCAAAAGTTACGTGCCCGCTGTGGCATCGAAGCACCAAACCCAACGCCGGACATACCGATGCCGGACATACCGACGCCGGACATCGTTAAGCCTGAGACCGTTGGGACACCCGGAAATCCAGGGCCACCAAAAGCACCCGGTACTGCACCCATGCCGACACCCGACGGAAAGACATAAGAGCTAATTGCTTGTGATGGCATCTGCTGTCCTGATCCGGTAACGTGCTGCATAGAACCAAACAGCGAACCAGCGACCCGCAGCGCTTCGGTTGATTGCGCCATGCCAAAAATCTGCTGGTAAAGAGAGCTGTCTGAGGCGATGGTACGTTCACGTTGGGTAGGAGACAGTAGCTCCAAGGGTGTGCTGCCGCGCAGATCATCCTCCCAGCCGAGAGAGATGAAGTGGTCTTCAAGCCACTCCGAAGGATAGACAGGCGGAATGCGAACAGGGTTCGATCGCGCCAGCAAAAGCCAACGACCATCGCCTGTGAGGTAGCCGATTTCGGCAATGTAGTCGCGATCGCTCACTGGAATGGGTACATACCAGTCGCGCGCCATTTCTTCACAGTCGTACTGCTGCAAACTGTGTGCACTTTGATGGTCAAGTTCTACACCAGTGACATCGTAAAGCCGCAAGGCAAACCGCTGTCCACCCTGTCGGCGTAGTTCTTCTTTCTGTTCATTGGGTGCATCCCAATACGCATAACCCCACTGCGGATCGCGGGGCATTAGGACGATGCGGCTCTCACCGTAGCCATCTGGCAAATCAGGCAGACCTTCATCCACCGAAGCCAATGACTCGCTGCTGAGGTCAGATTGTCCGACATCATGTTTTGCTGCTTCGACGTTGACCTGTTCCTGGTTGTCCGGTACCGCCGCCAGTCCAGCCCCGATCGCTGTCCCTACACCAGCGGCACCTGTTGCTACAGAAGGAATGCGAATCGCGTTAGAACGCGCCAACGATAGCCAGTAACGATCGCTCGTAACGTAGCCAATCTCTGCAACGTAATCACGATCGGGTTGAACGTCTGCCGTATAGGTCGATGCTGTCTCTGCAACCGAAAAATCCTGAAAATTTTGAGAGTGACTCTGGCTCAGGTCAAGGTCTGTGACATCGTACAGCCGTAGCCGCAGGTCACGCCCACCTTGCTGCCGTAGTGCCGCCTTCTCTACTTCTGGAGCATCCCACTCGGCATAGGCTAGCGGGTTGGTAGCATCGGTTTCAGTGCTTGCCGTCTGCTCAAGGGGAGTAAGGGTAATTCTGCTCTGAGCCATCGTCTCACCATTGGCTCCAGCAAGGGCTGCTGCCCCGACTCCCGCTGCCAGTGCGCTACCCGCTAAGATTTCTGCACCTGGAATTTCTGCACCTGGAGCATCGCCGCTAGCAGGCAAGTCAGCCGATATAGCGGTTTCTGAAGGTGTATCTGTTGAAGGGACTGCTCCAAGAGACAGGTCTGTAGTGGGTGGCTCAATGACGGTGGGGGGATCGATCGCAGCACTTTGATCAATGGTTGCTTCGTCTGCCAGTCCTGCGGCTCCTGCTCCAGCAGCTAAACCGGCTCCACCGACGATCGCAGCATCGCCAGCAGACAGTCCATTCGCTGGCGCTTCTGACGGTGGAGTGACTGGAACAGGTAGCGAGGTTGGGAAATCAACAGCCGTTGGCGGCTCATCGGCTGTAGTTTCGGTGCGACGGCCTTTAAACCAAAACCAGAGCAATGCACCTACTAATGGAATCAACAACA
>DATNQS010000517.1:0-2864 GCA_036703925.1 Candidatus Sericytochromatia bacterium | reverse complement strand
CCCCAACTTGTGGGGAAGCGACAAGTAAGACGTTAAATGTTGATCCACCGAACGGCTCGTGCGGGCCATCAATTGGTCTGCGAGTTCGTTGACCGCTTGCTGCCCATTTCTAAGTGATAGGTAGCCCACTAAACCAACCGCCCCAAAGATTTGCAGCACGAATGGTACGATGAGCACAAATTGCAGCGGCAGCCCTTGCAACTTGTGAAAGGGAAAAACCTTCATGAGGTATGCTTTACATAAAGATTAGCTAACTTTAAGGTGCCCTCTTCGCTTCTGGTTAGCTCAGTCGTCTGGCTGACCCTCAACAGTCATTTGGCTGAACGCTTCCCTCTGATACCTTAGCTAGAAACTGAACTGAGCCCGCAGGTTGCCGACATAAAGATTGAGCTTGCTGTCAAAGTTGTTGGCGTTGAAGATGGCCTAGAAAGCAGGCACGAGCGCCAGACGATCGTTTAATGGGTAGTAAGACGAGGCTTCCAGTGCGTCAAGCGTGCCACCGTCACCGCCACCCAAAACAAAGTACTGACGACCGTTGACTATAGCCATCGGTGCCACAAACATCAGCGCTCCCAGCGCCCCTTGCTTGCCCAAAGCAGGGAAGGCGACACCAACTAGAAACGTTAGTCGCTTGATGATCTGCTAAACCCGCGACACATGCGATCACTAGAGCGATCGCATGTGTCGCCATGCGTACCTGCCACGATGGCCCTAACTTGAAATTCGGCAATATCTTGGTCCGGTGTGCCACGAATGGGCTCGTCAAAAAGAATGGTGGATTGTCGAAGGTCATCTACTGCCCGCCCACCTCCATAGGTGCATTGAAATTCCGCCCAAATAGGCAGTGTCGTCGCTCCTCGGCTTTTTGAAAGGCAAAAGTGCGTACGCCTTTGGCGGAGCGAAGCTCGATGCGATTGCATGCAGTTTAAGGGTAAACAGCGCCATTTCAACGGTGAGAATTTCTGGGCACGGGGCGATGCCGTTTCGACGGTTGGCTTTGAACTAGAAACAGTACGTCGCTACATCCGAGAACAAAAAGCGGCTGACCACAGCGGTCAGTTCTAGCCTGGAGAGACACCCCTGAGCAAGGACATCCGCCCTAAGGTCGGTCACACTCATCAAGCCACCAGCTTTGCTGGGGGTGTCTGACTGGCTGCTGTATCCTTCAGCTTGATTGGAATCTGAATCGCAAATTCAGACCCCTTGCCAACCGTAGAGAAACAGTTTAATTTGCCGCCATGCTTCTCGATGATGATTTGGTAGCTAATCGACATGCCCATACCCGTACCTTTTCCGATGGGCTTAGTGGTGAAGAATGGATCAAAAATATGTTGACGGATTTCCTCTGGTATTCCAGGCCCATTGTCAGCGATCGCAATTTCTACCCACTCTGCATCAATAACTGCGGTGCGAATTGTAATCTGATTGGGACGAGCCTCGATCGCTTGATAGGTGCGGTCCATATTACTTTCTTCTAAAGCATCGATCGCATTGGTCAAGATATTCATGAACACCTGGTTAAGCTGTCCAGGGTGGCATTCCACGAGTGGTAAGTCGCCGTAAGCTCGAATCACTGAGGTTGGTGGACAGTTCACCTTAGCTTTCAAGCGATGCTGCAAAATCAGTAGCGTGCTTTCAATACCTTCATGAATATTAACTTCTTTCACCTGCGCTTCATCCAGGCGTGAGAAGTTCCGTAAAGACTGAACAATCTCTCGAATGCGCTCGGTGCCGACCTTCATTGATGTCAGTAGCTTTAGAGCATCTTCATTGAGAAACTCCAAGTCAATTTCGTTAATCTTGTCTTGAATGACTGGAGTAGGGGTTGACCACTCATGTTGATAGAGTTGCACCAGTGCCAGGAGATCTTGAGTGTATTCACTAATGTGGACAACGTTGCCGTGAATGAAGTTTACAGGGTTATTAATTTCATGTGCGACTCCAGCAACCAACTGTCCGAGACTCGACATCTTTTCGGCTTGAATCATCTGAGTTTGAGTACGTTGCAGTGCTTGAAGCGTCTCCTTCAGATCGACTGTTCGCTCTTCCACTCGCTGCTCTAGCTGTTCGTTGGTTTGTTCTAATTTGGCAAAAGAGCCGTGTAGCTCCTGTGTCATCCGATTAAACGAACGAGCCAGCACATTAAGCTCTTGCACGTTCGAGAGGGCGACGTTTTGATCGAGTGCGCCAGCAGCCATCGCCTCGGATGACTGGCTTAAACGCTTAAGGGGTTGAGCAATCAATTGCGCTGTATAAATGCCTAAAACGGTTGCAACAGCCAGTGCCCCCAGGCAAAGCAAAATAGTCGTGCGTGTGTTGGCATCGATTTCTGCCATGAAGTCAGACTCAGGCACAACGACTACACTGAACCAGTCAATACCCTGTCCGTCTCGAATAGGCGAAATCTGCACAAATTGTCGATCGCCGTTCACCAGAACATCAAGCTGTTGGCTCTGCTCAATACTGCTGAAGGTACCGAAGCGCTCAAGTAGCGCCTTAGCGGTGGCACGAATGACAGGATTTTCAATGGCTGTCGCTGAAGTCTGCTCCAGTTCGCCGTCCTGAATCTTGTAAGGTTGCGCCATTACCGAACTGGCAATCAACTGCCCAGTGCGATCCACAATAAAGGTTTGTCCAGTTAGTCCAACCTTCACGCTTTGCAAAAATTCGTGAATCCGTGAAAGGCGAAAATTACTATTTTGCACACCCAGTAGGTTGCCTGTGTCACTGTAAAGGGGTTGAGACAGAGAAATTGTCACCCGTCCTGAAGCCCCGACATATGTTTTACTCCAGCTTGACTTACCTGCTTCCACTGCCGCCCTATACCAAGGCCGAGTTCGCGGGTCAAACTTTTTAGTTTCCAG
>DATNQS010000516.1:0-2753 GCA_036703925.1 Candidatus Sericytochromatia bacterium | reverse complement strand
TTGATCGCACTTCTTGCCACAGGTCATTATTCAGACTTTATACTGCTAGTGTGATTACTCTGACCCTTTTGCATCCGATTCAGTCGATTCCGGTTCAGCACTGGACGTTTGAGCATGAACCCGTGATTCGGATCGGACGATCGACCGATAACCATGTCATTCTCTATAGCGCCGTGGTTTCCCGTCACCATGTCGAATTACGCCGAGGCGATTCGCAGTGGGAAGTGGTGAGCCTGGGTGCAAATGGTACGTATGTGGATGGCAAGCGCATTACACAAATGCCGATCGAGGGCAGTATTGTGTTTCGACTTGCCCGATCAGGACCCAACATTCAGGTTCACGTTGGCGCTTTGCCTGCTGCGACTGACAAGTTGCAAAGCAATCTGTCAGCACAAAGGCTAAAACCTCCCCTTGGCGGCATTGCCACCGATGAGGCAGGTGAACCAACCCAATCAGGTGAAGCACCACTAACCAATCTTCCGATCCCTGTGACGAGCCAACCAGAAGAGGAGGAACCGCTGTCTGGAGTCTTAACGCAGCGTTCCACAGCAATGGATGTTGAAGAGCTAGAGCAGGATGTGCCAGCAAGTAACCCAGCCAACTGTACGCATCCACGCGCTCAGGGAAATACGCTGTTTTGCCCTGATTGCGGGCAACCATTGCAGGTCATGCAAACAGTGGGTGACTATCAAGTGGTCAAAACCGTACGCCAGGATGCGATCGGCGTGACTCAGTTAGCTTGGCGCAATGGTCAGCACGTCGTTCTAAGAACCCTTAAGCCAGAATGGCAGCAGCCCGAAACAGTCGAAGCCTTTACACAGCAAGCAAAACAACTGCTGGCGCTGGAGCATCCAGGGTTACCGCACTTTAGCGATTTTTTCGTAGTTGAAGGCAAGCCGTATCTGGTGCGAAGTCGAGTTAACGGACAAAGCTTACAGCAACGGGTGAGTCAGCGAGGTACCCTGACGCAAGCAGAAGCGATCGCATCCATCGTGCAAGTGTGTGACACCCTAGACTATCTGCATCAGCAGTCTCCCTCATTGCTGCATGAGGATTTGAAACCCGAAAATTTAATCCAAAATGCAGCGGTAGGCAACCCTACGATCGTTGGCTTTGTCTCCCTCAAGTCTTTAGCGATGGGCGAACAGACTGCCGCCTCACCCTATACAGCACCCGAACAACAACAGGGGCAAAAAACGGTTGCAGTTGATTTGTTTGCCCTAGGGCCGATCCTGGTCTATTTGCTGACTGGGGAGTCGCCCAGTGCATTCTACACCCAACGAGAGCAAGGATTCCGCTTTTACCCGGAGTATGTCCCTGGTTTAGGAGCAGAGTTTGTGACGATCGTCCGTCGCCTTACCAGCCCACAGCCAGAGGAACGCTATGCCTCTGCGAAAGAAGTGACAGCTGCACTTCTAGACATTTCGATCACTGCGTAGACACTCTTAACCTTAATTGCCTTACGATGCCGTAGCCGTTGGCAGCGTGAAGAAAAAGCAGCTACCTTCACCATGAGTAGATTCAAACCAAAGCTGTCCACCCTGATTTTCAACCAGCAGTTGGCAGAGAGACAAGCCCAGCCCAGTGCCCTTAATATCAGCGCGATCGCGGTGCTGCACCCGATAGAAGCGCTCGAAGAGATGCGGCTGATCGGCAGCAGGGATGCCTAGTCCGCGATCACGCACCCAAATTTTGACCCAATTAGACTCATGCACGGCTGCACCCACTTCGATCGGGCTGTCAGCAGGAGAGTACTTCAGCGCATTCGACAGTAGATTAACCAACACCTGCGACACTTGCCAGCGATCGCCCCACATAAAGGGTAGGTCTGGGCTAAGTTGAAAAATGACTTGGCTCGTATGGAAATCTTTCACCACCGCTTCTAGCAGGCTTGGCAAACATAGGCTTACAGCCTGAGTTGCTAGTGCACCAGTTTCCAGATTGCGTAGCGCCATCAAATCATGCAGCAAATGCTTCAAGCGGTGAACCTGCTGCTGCACAACATCCAAAAACTCTTGGCGGTGCGCTGCGTCTAAATTGTTTTCTGCCAATAGCGGTAAAGAGCCACCCAAGGCAGTCAATGGCGTTGCTAATTGATGCGTCAGCAAGTGCAGGAGCTGCGTTTGCTGTGCAATTTGCTCTTTCAGCATTTGCTGCTCAACCCGCGCCTGCATCAAACGGTCATCGATCGACTGTGACACAACAGTGTCTGGCTGACTCAACGAGAAAAACGGTTGATCGTTTAAAGATGAAGGCATAGGGCTGTTTGAGCTAGAGCAACTTTGAGCTGTAGCAACGTCGAGTGTGGATCAACAATTAGCAAGCGAAAGATTAGTAAGTGAAGCACAACACCAACACCTGACACTGCAATCATCTTAACATTATGTTACATAACGCGCTTCTACTCGGCTGTAGCCGCTCCGGAGCCAGATCACGCTTTTCCCGCTTGGGTACGTACAGCATGACGTGTGAACGCCAGAAAAGATTGTAATGCTCAAGGAAGTTTAAAAAGTCTTCTAGCAATATCGGAATGGGTTGAAAAAGTGATTAAATGAACCGGGATAGCTCTAAGTAGAGTGTCAAGTGTAGCTAAGTGTCCTGATCAATTTGTTTACAAAGTGTAGACAAATTAGTGTACATAGCAGTCTTTAAACATTTATGCATAGTACGCCGCTTTTGAAGCGGTCAGTGGTCAGACACTAGGCTCAAGAGAGGCTCAAGGCTGAAAGCGACTACAGGGTACTGTTCACAAA
>DATNQS010000515.1:0-3070 GCA_036703925.1 Candidatus Sericytochromatia bacterium | reverse complement strand
GCTCAACGCCATCGCGCTGCTAGAGGAGTCAAAGCCCAGTGACTTAAGACAGACTGCCCACGCGCTGGAGCAAAGGAGCGATCGCAGCTGCAATTTATGTCCTTAGAAACGTGTGATCTATCTCTTTGGTAGTTTGTGATCTGGCTCACTGAGTGACTTTTAAGCCTGACCAAAAAGTATTTGTATAGCCGGATACAAATACTGTGCAGGCGTAACTCTAATATCACACAGTATTGCTGCATTCCTATACACAAAGGATTAATCAGTCGGGCATCGCGATCGCGTCAGCTCGGTTGCGTTGGATTGCACATACAAGCTTTTTACAGGAAGGAGAATTGCTTCATGAAGTCGCGTCGATCCCAGATCATACTTGGTGGCATCAATCGTCGTCGGTTTATCCAGTATGGTTCGCTGGCACTTGGCTCTAGTATTCTTGCCGCTTGTTCTGGCGGCACTCAAACGGGTGATACCGCTGCATCACCTGGTGCTAGCCCGGTGGCATCAACTGCATCTGGTGATGGCATCAAGGTTGGGGTGATGTACTCCACGACGGGATCGATCGCCATTGTGGAAAAGTCCCTGCAAGACGCTACCTTTTTGGCGATCGAGCAAATCAACGAAGGCAAAGGGCCCTGGGAAGGTAAGCAAGGGATTAAGGGCAAAAAGATTGAGCAAGTGGTCGTCAACCCAGACTCTAACTGGGATTTGTACAACCAGATGTCAAAGCGGTTAATCGACGAAGACAAAGTGGTTTGCGTCCTGGGTTGCTATACCTCCGCCAGCCGCAAATCTGTACTGCCTGTCTTTGAAGAAAAAGACAAAATGCTCTATTACCCCGTTTACTACGAAGGAAACGAGTGTAGCTCTAACGTCATTTACACGGGCGCAGCGCCGAACCAGCAAATTACTGACTCGATCCCTTACTGCGCTAAAAACTTTGGCAAGAAAGGCTTCTTCATCGGTTCTGACTATATTTACCCCAAAGAAAGCAACCGGATTGCGAAAGCCGAGCTTGTGAAAGCAGGTGGAGAAGTGGTCGGCGATGAATATGCTGCGCTGGGAACGACCGAGTTCATCACTATCATCAACAAGATCAAGCAGGCAAAACCTGACTTTGTGTTGAGCAACCTGGTGGGTGATAGCATTCCCGCATTCTACAAGCAGTACAAAGATGCTGGACTCACTTCAGCCGACACGCCCATCATGGCGTACCCCACTACCGAAGAAGAAATTCAGGCGATGGGTTCTGAGTTTGCGGAAGGGCATTACACCAGCTTTAACTATTTCCAAACGGTTGACACGCCTGAAAACAAAGCGTTTGTAGAACAGTTCAAGGCAAAATTTGGTCCCGATCGTGTGACCAACGGGGTGATGGAAGCCGCCTATCTCCAAACCTTCTTTATGGCGCAAGCGATGGAGAAGTGCGCTACTGAAGGGAAAGAATTGACGACCGCTAATCTGCGTGAAGCCACTCGTGGGCAAGAATTTAAGGCACCTCAAGGCACCGTCAAAGTTGACCCAGACAACTACCACACCTATCTGTACTCCCGCATTGGCAAGTGGAAAGAAGATGGGCAGGCAGAAATTGTGTTTTCCACCCAGGCGGCAGTGAAGCCGATTCCCTGGAGCCAGGCGCTCTACAAGGGTCGGATCTGCAAGCATAAGACACCCGACGATCGCAGCAACCCTACCGTAGAAACGAAGAAGGATATTCCGGTTGAGTTTCTGAAGCAGGCATAACGCCTCAAACCTGAGCCTGACCGGACGCGATCGTGTTTGGTCAGGCTGTTTTTATCAAGGCTAATTTGACAGATGCTGTTCTGGTTGAGTAGGGGGGTTCATGGATTTTCTTTCGTCTCTGGTCTATCTGGCGCAGTCGTCTCCACCTGCAAAAAGCATTGACCCGATCGCCTTTGCCAATCAACTTTTGAATGGTATCGGGATCGTGGGTATTTTGCTGCTGACGGGGTTAGGTTTGGCAATCACCTTTGGCGTGATGCGAATCATCAACCTGGCACATGGTGAATTCATCATGCTGGGTGCATACACCACCTTTGTGCTGCAAAAGAACTTCAAGATGGATTTGCTGCTCACGATTCCCTTTGCCTTCTTGCTGACAGCAGCCATTGGGGCGATCGTGGAAATCACCATTATCCGAAAGCTATATGGGCGACCGCTAGAAACACTGCTGGCAACGTGGGGACTCAGCATTGTGTTGCAAGGTGTCGTCAAGCTGATTTTTACGGCGCAGCTAAAGTATGTGAAAGCGCCGCCCTATATTAAAGGCAATCTATCAATCTTCAATGCGGGCGGTCAGTCGGTTGAAATCTCGTACTATCGCCTCTTTATCTTTGCTGTAGCGATCGCGCTACTGGGATTAACAGCGTTCTTACTCTACAAAACATCCCTGGGTCGTCAGATTCGTGCGGTGACGCAAAACCGGGAGATGACGCGGTGTTTAGGCGTGAATACAAGCCTGGTAGACATGGCAACGTTTGCCTACGGCTGTGGTCTGGCAGGTGTCGCCGGTTCAGTCATTTCGTCCTTAAAGAGCGTGGCACCACCCATGGGGCAAGACTATCTGGTGGATGCCTGGATGACGGTCGTAACGGGCGGTGTAGACAAATTGATCGGCGTGCTGGCAGGTTCGGTGCTGATTGGCTCGGCTAACTCCGCGATCGCCTACTTGCTGAACGATCCGGCGGCGCGAGTCATTGTGCTGTTTTCTGTCATCGTCTTGATTCGTTACCGTCCCGAAGGTCTGTTCACGGTACAGAAACGGGCTTAGAGTTTTTGGTTTTTAGTTGTTGGTTGTTAAATGGATGTTCTGTTCTAGACCAGCAGCAAAAAACTTTGCATCGCCTGGCGGGGTTTATTTTTTGCCATCAATGTAGGGGGTTTTCAACGTGACACAGGTTATGGGTCGGCTGCGACAATCAACCGTACCAGTCAAACTACTGGCGATCGGTGGCATCGCCTTTTTGATTCTCGCTATTCTGCCATTTGTCGCGGGTGAGTTTCAGGCAAACTTGATGGCAAAGTTACTGCTGTTTGGTGTGCTGGGGATCTC
>DATNQS010000514.1:0-7683 GCA_036703925.1 Candidatus Sericytochromatia bacterium | reverse complement strand
ATCGCGAAATTGATGCGGTGAACGAGCCGTATCGCCCCATTCCCTCTGGCGCGATCGCACCGTCGCAGGTTGTGACGCAAATCCTGGTGCTGCTTGCCGCTGGCATTGCGATCCCTTACGCACTCGATCAATGGGCAGGTCATACGTTTCCAACGCTGACGGTACTGGCGCTGGGGGGCTCTTTTATCGCCTACATTTATTCTGCGCCCCCTTTAAAGCTCAAACAAAATGGCTGGCTGGGTAGTTATGCGCTTGGAGCAAGCTACATTGCTCTGCCGTGGTGGGCGGGTCATGCTCTGTTTGGCGATTTAAACGCGACGATCGTCGTGCTAACGCTGTTCTATAGCCTGGCTGGTCTGGGCATTGCGGTTGTCAATGATTTTAAGAGCGTGGAAGGCGATCGACAGTTTGGCTTGAAATCGCTGCCTGTCATGTTTGGCATCACTACCGCTGCCTGGATTTGTGTTTGCATGATCGACCTTTTTCAGGCAGGCATTGTAGCTTACCTGGTGAGCATTCATGAAAATTTGTATGCGGCGATCCTGCTGTTGCTGGTGATTCCGCAGATTACTTTTCAGGATATGTACTTTTTACGTGACCCACTGAAGAACGACGTGAAGTACCAGGCAAGCGCTCAACCATTCCTTGTGTTAGGTATGCTGGTTGCCGCTTTAGCACTGGGTCATGCCGGAGTGTGAATGAACATAATCAGTGGTAACTGCGTTGAGTGCGTTAGTCCAACCGACGATCCCCGACTTGACCTCTGCTAGGATTCTGTCAAGATATATCAAACCCCTCTTCTTATACGATTGGGGATCTGGCTACGGGTTGAGGCTGTCAGGGTTTGCTAATACAGCAAGGTGGAGTTTAATCCAACCCGTACAATGAAAACGGCGATCGCTTGGTGGTGATGAGGCTGTAGTGTGGAAAATTTTCTTTCAAAGCTCAAAAACTTATCGACCCGCTCAAACGGTACGAGAGCGCTTCAACGTTCTGATGACGCTGCTAATCGATCGCCGGAACCGCCGTTAGAGGCAGTACAGGAAGTCGATCGTCGTGCTGCCATTGCTCGACGCATCAAGCGTTTGCGACTGGGTACGCTGCACCGTCAGCCCCTTTTCTGGGTAGCGCTGGCGTTAGGTAGTGGGGGTGCCCTAGCTGTTGGCCTCTGGGCAATTGATAAGGGTCTGCCCGATGTTTCAGACATTGCCAGCTTTGCCCAAAATGGGACGCTGACGATTAAGGCGGCTGATGGCGGAGTATTGCAGCAACTTGGACCGGCAACACGGCAAAAGCTCACGATCAAGCAAATGCCTGATCGGGTTGTTAAAGCGTTTGTTGCTGCTGAAGACCGTCGCTTTTATCAGCACAATGGCGTTGATTATCAGTCGATTGTGCGAGCGGTGGGATCGAACTTACTTGCCCGCGATCTGGTTGAAGGTGGCAGCACGATCACCCAGCAAGTTGCACGTATTATTTATCTGAATCAAGATCTCAACCTGGGGCGTAAAGTTCAAGAAGCGTTTTTAGCACAAAAGATTGAGCGCACCTTGAACAAAGACCAGGTGCTAGAGAAATACCTCAATCTGGTCTATCTGGGATCAGGCGCTTATGGTGTAGCAGATGCCGCCTGGGTTTACTTCAGCAAGACGGTCGATCAATTGACGTTGCCAGAAATTGCGACGATCGCAGGCTTGCCCCCTGCCCCCAGTGACTACTCCCCACTGGTAAATCTGCAAACTGCCCGTCAGCGGCGCGATATTGTGCTTGAGCGGATGCAGGAAGCAGGCTACATTACTGCAACTGAGGTCGAGCAAGCCCGTGTGCAGCCACTCACCCTTAAACCCAGTGCGCCCAAAAAACTCTACAGCGATACCCCATACTTTACCTCCTACATCCAGCAACAGTTGCCCAAATTGCTCTCGAAAGAGCAGCTAGAAGCGGGCGGGTTGACCGTTGAGACCAGCCTCAACCCCAAATGGCAGAAGGCAGCCGAAAAAGCGGTTCAAGACGCCGTGAAAAATATTGGTCCTGCGGAAGGCTTTAAGCAGGCGGCGCTGGTCGCGGTTGATCCCCGCAATGGCGAGATTCGGGCAATGGTTGGCGGGACTGACTTTATCAACAGCCAGTTTAACCGTGCGACCCAGGCGCAGCGGCAGCCCGGCTCGTCCTTTAAGCCGATTCTTTACACGACCGCGATCGCGACAGGCATTTCCCCCTATACCTCTTATTTAGATGCGCCCTTGACGGTAGATGGGTACAAGCCCCAAAACTACGGCAGGAAGTATAGCGGTTGGATGACGCTACGCGATGCTCTTACCAGCTCGATCAATCTGGTTTCAGTTCGCCTACTCATTGAGGTGGGCTTTGATCCGGTGATCAAGCTAGGGAAAAACTTGGGCATTCGATCGAAACTACTGCCCACATATTCTCTGGCGTTAGGCGCGTCTGAAGTTAACTTGCTAGAAATCACGAATGCCTACGCGACCTTAGCAGCCAAAGGCATCCATAGAGAATCGCATGGCATTCGTCGCATCCTTGATCGCAAAGGCAATGTTATTTACACGACTGAAGTGAAAGCGAAACGAGCGGTTGACGAAACGACCGTTGCGATCGTGACCTGGATGATGCAGAACGTCGTTAACAGCGGCACTGGACGAGCAGCACAGATCGGCAGACCTGTTGCCGGCAAAACAGGTACATCTGAAGAAGCACGCGATCTCTGGTTTATTGGCTTTGTGCCGCAGATGGCAACTGGCGTATGGTTGGGCAATGACGACAACAGCCCCACCTGGAGCTATAGCAGCACTGCTGCTGAAGTTTGGCACAACTTTATGACCACAGTTGTCAAAGGGATGCCGCCTGAGAAGTTTCCTGAGCTACCAAAGCTTGAGAACCGCAAAGGAAGCATTAAAGCAAAACCTGTGCGTCCTGCAAGTATGTACGATGGCGAAGCACCCCAACCAGAAGGTGGTTATTCAGACGGCTATCGCGAAGAGGAGCAATGGTCAGAACCTGCTGCCGAGTCGTCAGGCGGTTACGCAGATAGTGCCCCAGCACCAGAGGCAGCCCCTGAGCCTGCACCAGAAGCAGCCCCTGAGCCTCCACCAGAACTGCCACCATCCGAGCCAGCACCGCCAGCGACGACCTCTGGACCGTCTTAAAATGAGCCACCTAATTAATTATGGCTATAGAAATTGGCTTGCTCCAGGATGCTGAAGGGCACTTGTCACTAGCTTCTAGACGCTTCTTTAGTTACTCACTGTACAGCTAGTGAAGTTAGGTTGCCAGGTACGATATTACCTGCATGAGAACCACCACTACTTACTTTGCAAGGTAGGTGAAACGGTTTTCGTATACGATGCAGTCTGCGGTTTAGGACGCAGCGATCGCCCTATGCCCCTGTTTACAGCGTATGCTAAATACCGCTGCAACGCTGTTCCATTGAAGCCTGACCATGTTTACAAAGGTGCTGATTGCTAATCGGGGTGAGATCGCTTGCCGGATTATACGTACACTCGATTGTCTGGGTATTGCCTCCGTTGCCGTTTATTCTAAAGCCGATGCCCACTCTGCACACGTTGCGGCTGCAAGTGAGGCTGTTTGTGTAGGGTCGGCACCAGCATCCCAGAGCTATTTGCAGGCAGATACCATTCTGGCAGCAGCACAGTCAACTGGAGCCGATGCCATCCATCCAGGCTACGGTTTTCTGAGTGAGAATGTTGCGTTTGCCGAAGCCTGTATGGAGTCAGGGATTGTCTTTATTGGACCCAGCCCTAACCAAATCCGGCAATTTGGGTTAAAGCATGAGGCACGGGCGATCGCCCAGCAGGCTGGTTTGCCCCTGGTTCCTGGCACGCCTTTACTGGATGATCTAACGCAAGTAAGACAAGCGGCAGCAGCGATCGGCTACCCCGTGATGATTAAAAGCACAGCAGGCGGCGGCGGTATTGGGATGCAGCTTTGCCGTGAGGAAGCAACGCTAGCAGAACTCTTTGAAACCGTGCAGCGCTTAAGCCGCAATAATTTCAACCAGAGTGGTGTGTTCCTCGAAAAATATGTTGAACGGGCACGCCACATCGAAGTCCAAATTTTTGGCGATGGGCAAGGTACAGTTGTGGCTCTGGGTGAACGTGATTGTTCGATTCAGCGACGCAACCAAAAAGTCATTGAGGAAGCCCCCGCACCTGACATTACCGAGGCGCTGCGACAGCAGTTGTTTGTAGCTGCAATTCAACTTGGTAAAACTGTAAGCTATCAGTCAGCAGGCACTGTTGAGTTTATCTACGACGTCGATACCGAGCAGTTTTACTTCCTGGAAGTTAACACCCGCCTCCAAGTCGAACATGGCGTGACCGAAGCCATCACAGGTGTAGATCTGGTGGAGTGGATGATCCGGCAGGCAGCAGGCGAAGCGCTGTCCTTAGAGACGTACCGCTATCAACCCAACGGACACTCGATTCAAGTGCGGGTCTATGCTGAAGACCCCAACAAAAATTTTCAACCCAGTGCGGGGATTCTCACCAATGTCCAGTTTCCCGATGCCGTCCGCTGCGATACCTGGATTGCTACAGGAACAGAGGTCTCGCCCTTTTACGATCCACTGCTAGCAAAAGTAATTGTGCATGGAGAAACGAGGGATGCAGCGATCGACACCCTCCAAGCTGCCCTAGCTGATTCCCGTCTGGATGGCATTGAAACGAATCTGGAGTATCTGCGCCAAATTATTGCGGGATCTGCCTTTGCCAAGGCTGCTCTGACAACCCGTTTTCTCGATCGCTTTACTTACCATCCCAGCACGATTGATGTTCTCGTTGCAGGGACGATGACGACCGTGCAGGACTATCCCGGACGGGTGGGTTACTGGGATGTGGGTGTACCACCATCGGGTCCAATGGATTCCCTGGCATTCCGCATGGGCAACCGTCTTGTAGGCAATCCCGATACGGCGGCAGGCTTGGAATGTACGCTGTCGGGGCCCACCTTGCGTTTCAATACCGACACAGTGATTTGCCTGACGGGTGCCACAATGAAGGCAACATTAGACAAAGAGCCGATCGCCGTTTGGACGGCAGTTCCCGTTAAAGCAGGCAGCACCCTACGCCTGGGCATTATTCAGGGCAACGGCTTCCGGACTTACCTTTCTGTGCAGGGTGGTTTTGATGTGCCCGCTTATCTCGGTAGCAAAGCCACCTTTACCCTCGGTGGGTTTGGTGGACACGGTGGTAGAGCGCTACAAGTAGGGGATGTACTGAAGGTTCATCCAGCCTCGCCACAGGAACCGCAAACGCTACCGCCCGAACTTATTCCCACTTATCCCACCCACTGGGACATTGGTGTGCTGTATGGGCCTCACGGTGCGCCCGATTTCTTTACTGATACGGATATCGACACGTTTTTCAGTACGCACTGGGAAGTCCATTACAACTCAGCTCGCACTGGGATTCGGCTGATTGGACCCAAACCCCAGTGGGCAAGGCAGGATGGCGGCGAGGCAGGGCTGCATCCCTCTAATATTCATGACAATGCCTATGCCGTTGGCACGATCGACTTCACAGGTGATATGCCGATCATTCTTGGGTTGGATGGTCCTAGTCTGGGTGGCTTTGTCTGCCCTGCAACGATCGCCGAAGCGGAGTTGTGGAAGATTGGACAGCTCAAACCAGGCAATACGATTCAGTTCCATCGCCTCACCTTTGATCAGGCATTGCAGCAAGAGTTGCAGTTAGATCGCCAAATCCAGACCTTGCAAGTCAGTCAGGCTCTCACAGTGGACGATGACGGCACCCACGACCGCGCTATTCTCGCCACGCTGCCTGCCACTGAGACGCAAGTGGCTGTCACCTATCGTCAGGCAAGCGATAAGTATCTGCTGATTGAATATGGGCCGCTGGTGCTGGATTTGAATTTGCGCTTTCGAGTGCATGAGTTGATGACTTATCTACAAGCCAATCCGCTGGCAGGCATTTTGGAACTCACGCCCGGAATGCGATCGCTCCAGGTACATTACGACAGCCGCGTGCTTTCCCAACAAGACTTGCTCACGACGCTCCAAGCGATTGAAGTCAAGTTACCTGCGATCGCTGCTTTAGAAACATTACCAACCCGCATTGTCCACTTACCCTTATCCTGGGATGACGAATCGACGCAGTTAGCGATCCAGAAATATATGCAGTCGGTGCGAAACGATGCGCCCTGGTGCCCCAGCAATATCGAGTTCATTCGTCGCATCAATGGGTTAGGCAGCATTGATGACGTGAAGCATATCGTGTTCAACGCCAGTTACCTGGTGATGGGGCTGGGCGATGTCTACCTCGGTGCGCCAGTTGCTGTACCGCTTGATCCCCGTCATCGCCTCGTCACTACTAAGTACAACCCCGCGCGCACCTGGACACCCGAAAATGCGGTTGGCATTGGCGGCGCGTACCTTTGCATCTACGGCATGGAAGGTCCGGGTGGCTATCAGTTTGTGGGGCGTACGGTGCCAGTGTGGAATCGCTACAAGCAAACAGCAGATTTCAAGGACGGCAATCCGTGGCTGCTGCGGTTTTTCGATCAGATCCGGTTCTACCCCGTTTCCAATACCGAACTGACGCAACTCCGCGAAGACTTTATTGAAGGCAAGTTCAAGCTGAAGATCGAAGAAACGACCTTTAATTTGCAAGACTATCAGCAGTTTTTACACAGCATTGCTGAAGAAGCCACCACCTTCAAAACCCGTCAGCAAGCTGCCTTTCGGGCAGAGCGCGATCGCTGGGCACTGAATGCACTTGATGACAGCACGATCGCCGACGAACCAGACTTGCCCGCAGTAGCAACGATCGCTATTCCAGAGGGTTGCCATGCCATTACCGCAGCAACAACCGCTAGCGTGTGGCAAATTTTGGTCAAACCAGGCGATCGTGTCACCGCAGACACAGGCATTGTGATTCTGGAAGCCATGAAGCAAGAAATGACCCTGTTGGCAGAGGAACCGGGCATTGTCACCGAGATCCTCTGCACTCCAGGGCAACTTGTTACCGCAGGACAACTGCTGGCAATTATTCAGAGCTAGCTGCTGCGATCGGACGAGATTACTTTTGAAGGGGCAATCGTCTGGGGTGGATTGACTAGCACATTCTGTAGCTCTCTCCAAAGGTCATCACGACGATGCAGCCCTTCTAACCGATGCACCACTTCACCCCGCTCGAACAGGAGAATCGTTGGTAACGTCGTAATGCGATAGCGAATCGAGAGCTTGAAGTTTTCGTCAGCGTTGATCCCAACCAGCTTAAACTGCTTGCCCCATTCCGCCTGAAAGCGCGTCAAGAGTGGCTCGATCATCTTACAGGGACCACACCAGGGTGCGCCAAAATGCACAACGACAGGGGTAGGAGATTCCAAAACTTCTTCTACAAAAGTCTGTTCGCCCATTGCAACTCTATGCTTCCTTGCTATTTATAGATGCTTAATGATTGCCTTGGGATCATCCTACCAGCCAACGCTATTTGTTGCACGGATTAAAAGCGGATGTGCCCACCAAAAAAGTAGAACAAAACCAGCTACCCCTACATAGGCGGGACGAAGAAATTCTTGCCACTTAAGAGTCTGTTTCCCTTGCACAATCGCCTGAAAGGGCATGACAGACGTACGCGCCTTGACCGCTTCAAACGCAGCACCGTATCGGGCAAGCAGCCGACGATC
>DATNQS010000513.1:0-2747 GCA_036703925.1 Candidatus Sericytochromatia bacterium | reverse complement strand
AGTGGTGCATAAAGTTTCCGCGAAATTAGCGAGGAACATTAGGCAGAACTAAGAACCCACAGTTATGGTTGGGGCATGAGCTGAAAGTCTCTTAGTTCCTACTCCCAGTTAAGGTTTTTATATGCAGAATGTACTTGTTCGTCCTCAAACTGCGGTTCTTCAACCCTTAGGCTCTCTAAATGCCGGAAATGTTATTGTTTTTCAACAGCAACTGAATGCAGCGATTCAATCTGAGCATCACTCAAGTTTGTTAATTGACATGGCTCAGGTTGAATCAATCGATAGTGCTGGTTTAATGACACTAGTAACTGCGTTGAGCATGGCACAACGCTTGAACAAGCGTTTTAGTCTTTGTGCGATCTCGCATTCTGTCCGGATTATCTTTGAATTGACTCAACTTGACCGTGCCTTCGAGATTCTGGAGGGACGTTACGCCCTCAGCGAAGCAGCTGCATAGGCAACTCTTGAACGTACATTCACTAATTAGCCAGCAGGAGTGAGTAAATCTGAGTGCGCCTGCTGGCTTTCTCAATTAAAGGAGGGAAGCAGTAAAGGAGGGCTATCGACAAACCCTGGTCTGAATAACATTGGTATACTAAGCAATGCCAAAAACGTGTTCAGGCAGTGGACGCTAAAGGGAACCTCGTTATGACAGTTGCTGTTGAAGCATTGCTTACCCCAGACATTTTGAAGCCAGCTCGGTATCTCGGTAATGAGCTAGGTGCTATTCATAAACCCTGGGATGCAGCAACCGTCCGTTGGGTTCTGACCTATCCCGAAATTTACGAAGTCGGTGCCTCAAATCTCGGGCACATGATTTTGTATAGCATTCTCAATGCCCAACCACGCCAATTGTGCGATCGTGCTTACCTGCCTGCCTCTGATTTGTCAATTAAGCTGCGAAGTAGTCAAACTCCACTGTTTGCAGTTGAATCACGGCGATCGCTAACTGACTTTGACATTTTAGGCTTCAGCCTTAGTTACGAACTAGGCGCAACAAATATTCTTGAGATGCTGGCTCTAGCTGGCATTCCCCTAACTTGGAAAGCACGTCAGCAGGTTAAAGCAGACGAACAACAGGTATGGGAAAGTTCTGAGTCTGAGAACTCTGTACACAACAAGCAAGCGGCACCCGTTACGTATCCGCTTATTTTTGCCGGTGGGCAAACGGCGACTTCTAATCCAGAACCCTATGCTGACTTCTTTGATTTCATTGCTTTAGGAGATGGCGAGGAGTTGCTACCAGAAATTGGGTTAGTACTAGAAGAGGGGAAGGCTGCTGGGTTAAGCCGGGAGGCACTGTTGCTAGACCTGGCCCAGGTGCCAGGAGTCTATGTACCACAGTTTTATGACATGGCTTCTGATGGTTCAGTGCAGCCAAACCGCCCCGATGTGCCAACGCGCATTTTGCGGCGAGTAGCAGATCCAATGCCAGCTTACTCAATTGGTTTAGTACCCTATGTCGAAACCGTACACGATCGCCTAACAGTAGAGATTCGGCGGGGTTGCACACGGGGTTGCCGCTTTTGCCAGCCGGGTATGCTCACACGCCCAGCGCGGGATGTTGAACCAGCCGCAGTCGTGGAGGCAATCGAGCAAGGAATGCGAGCGACCGGCTACAACGAGTTTTCGCTGCTGTCGCTAAGTTGCTCAGATTATCTGGCGCTGCCTGCGGTTGGCATGGAAATTAAGAACCGCTTGAAGGACGAAAACATTTCGCTATCGTTGCCTAGTCAACGGGTCGATCGGTTTGACGAAACCATTGCCAATATCCTCGGTGGCACCCGTCAGGGTGGACTCACCTTTGCTCCAGAAGCAGGTACACAACGACTGCGAGACATTGTAAATAAGGGCTTAACCAATGAGGAACTCCTACGGGGGGTCAAAACTGCCTGGGAGCAAGGTTGGGATAAGGTCAAGCTTTACTTCATGATTGGTCTGCCAGGTGAGACGGATGTAGATGTAGTAGGCATTGCTGACACGGTACGCTGGCTCCAGCAAGAATGCAATGCCCAAGGCAGAAAGCGGCTGCACTTTAACATCACGATTTCTAACTTCACGCCCAAGCCGCACACGCCTTTTCAGTGGCATTCCGTTGCAGCAGCAGAATTTGCACGGAAGCAACGGCTTTTGAGAGAGGAGTTTCGCCATATTCGGGGCTTAAAAGTTAACTTTACAGATGTTCGCCTTTCGGCAATGGAAGATTTCGTTGGTAGAGGTGACCGCCGCCTCTCTCCTGTCATCCAGCGCGCCTGGGAACTAGGTGCAGGGATGGATGCCTGGTGGGAAAGCCTCGATCGTGCATATACTGCCTGGACACAAGCGATCACCGAATCAGGGCTGGACTGGAAATACCGTCAGGTTGAAAACGGCGAGTGGAATCTGTTTGAGGACGAGGATAAAGGCTTTGATGAGAAAGATAAAGGCTTAGGGCTAAAGGATGAAAAGGACATTGAGCCTTTAGTCTCTAACCTGAATCCTCTCTTCGATGTGCCTCTCCCCTGGGATCATCTCGATACAGGCATTGATAAGCAGTGGCTTAAAGAAGACTTGCAGCGGGCGTTGCAAGCAGCGATAGTACCAGACTGCTCGTTTGAAGGCTGCTCTCATTGCGGAGTTTGTAGCACTGACTTTGGGCATAACGTAGTGGTAGCGCCGCCTGCTCTGCTACCCTTTGCGGGTCAATTTGTACCGAATCAGCAGCGCGCTCAACGGTTGCGGGTATGGTTAGTCAAGCACGGTGAAAT
>DATNQS010000512.1:0-7828 GCA_036703925.1 Candidatus Sericytochromatia bacterium | reverse complement strand
CTATTCTGTGACGCTGGCTTGATTTTGTGCGTGTAGTTAGGTGTAGTTAAGCAAAGCTGTTAACTACACTTGTTCTCTCTTGGGGTCAGAATGTTGTCCCAATGGAGTGAGCGCATCAAATTAAAGTTCTTAGTTGCAGTTATGCCAACCGTTCACCGCGAAGATGGCTTTAGGCTAGTCATCTATCCAAATGATCACCTGCCATGCCACGTCCATGTCTTTCGAGGTGATGGAGAAGTTATCATTCAATTAGGGAGTAAGACAGAAACTCCATTGATTGACCAGATCTACGGCGACATTAGCAATAAAGACATTGCTAAAGCCCTCGAAATTGTGCAAGCGAATCAAGTGAAACTGCTCGAATTGTGGAAAAGTATTCATGGATAGCGTTGAGCTAAACGAAGAACTGATCGCACAGATCGCGCAAGCAAGGAAGAATGCGGCGATCGCCAGTCTTACTGAACCCACGGCTGAAAATGCTTTTTACGATCGCACCTCAGGTCGGGTCGTCATTCAATTACGGTATGGGGCAACCTTCAGCTTTCCGGCAACCTTGGGGCAGGGATTGGCAGGCGCATCACCAGACGATTTAGCGGCTGTTGAAGTGTCACCTTCTGGAACTGGTTTGCATTGGGAAAAACTAGATGCTGATCTCAGCGTTCCGGCGTTGCTCAATGGCATTTATGGCAACGCTACATGGATGGCTACGATCGACAACTTGGCAACGACCCAACTGCATTAGCTATTCTGTGACGCTAGCTTAGGTTTATGCGTAGATGCAACGTGGAGATCCTTGAGTTGCTTGCCATCCACGCTAGAGGGTGCACCTGTGAGTAAACAACGAGCTTGCTGCGTTTTGGGGAAGGCGATCGCATCACGAATCGATTCTTCACCTGTGAGCAGCATTGCCCAGCGATCGTGCCCTTCAACTAGCCCAATCAAGTGTATTGGAGTTAGATGGGTTGTCCTAGAAGATAGAGATTATAGTCTGTAGCGTTAGTAGTTCCAAAGGCCTGTACCCGAACAAAATAATCGCCTGCTGTCAAGTTTTGTAGATCGATTGACTCTCGATTATTGCCCGCTAGCCATGATCCTTTAACCACCTCTCCTGGGTCAATAATATTGTTGCTATTACTATCCTGAACCACTTCCACATCTGCATCTTGAGATAAACCACTGAGCACCAACTTAAAATTGCTGGTTGTGCCTAAGTTGAAATGGTAAAAATCATTTTGATCAGAAGTGCTGCTTACAAAACCACTAAAATTCCGGTTCCCGTTGAGCGTGCCTATTGTATAAGCTTGGCTCAAGCTATTGTTGGCTTCTGGCGCGCTACCAAAAGTACCTCCACCTGCTGACAAACTAAGCGTATAGTTCGTATTGTTGGTTCCGTTATAGGAAAGAACGCGCACATAATAGCTCCCTGCTAAGCCACGTAGGTCAATAAATTCTTCACTGCTGCCTCCTTTCTGGGATCTAGTGATCACTTCGCCTAGATCTACCAGGCTGTTGAAGTTGCCATCCCGGATAATTTCAACATCGGCGTCTGCACTTAAAGCACTCAGTTGCAGAGTTAGATTGCTATCTGTGTCTACGGTAAAGCGGTAAAAATCATTAATATCGGTGTTACTAACTGAGCCAGTGAGTGTTTTGGGACTACTAGCCCTAATGTATCCAAGGTCTAAAGCAGTGCCCAGAGTGCTGTCTGGCTCGGCAGCTAGGGCAAGAGCAATGCTATCAGAGCTAGGCAGCGGAGACCGGCCACGGCTAGGGCCCTGAGGAGCAGTCGTAGCAGGGCCAGTCACCAGAGTCCGACCACGGCTAGGGCTCTGAGGAACAGTCGTAGCAGGGTCAGGCAGCGGCGGCAGGCGGCGGCTAGGGCTCTGAGGAACAGCCGTAGCAGGGTCAGGCAGCGGAGTCCGGCCACGACTAGGGCTCTCAGTGCCTAGCACTGGCATTGAAATGCGGGTGGGAAGTGATTGACTCGCGCCTATCATCCGTTGGGATTGGGCAATGTTGCTGGTTGAATCAAGAGGATTTTCACTTGATATTCCAGGAAAGGCGCTGGAAAATGCCAATGTGGTGTCAAGAGCAGTATTGCTCGATGTGGAATGACTTTGAGAATCAAAGAACATAATTTTAGCCTCGTAAATTTAGGAGTGTAAAAACAACCTGAGAAAAAGTCCGTTTATTGATTTGGATGACTGCAATTCGTTTTGTTTTGAAAAGGTAAGATTACCTTAAGCAATTGTTGATTGAAAAATGGAATTACTTTTGATTGGTTTGCTAGCAAAAAGCTTGCATGAAGACAAAGTACCAGTTGGTTGAGTTTTGATTTTGCCTAACGTTCCACCGCTGAAAGTTAAGCACAGTCGAAGTTTGACTGATGGGTATATTGTTAGCCCATAGCGCTCTCACCAAATTGTTTTTTGAAGCGATCGTTCAGCTAACTTTGGATTGCACTGTATAGAATGTTTTGGTGATTTCTAATCGCTCTCTTTTTAATTGCTGTAGGTAATAGAAGCTATTTACTCTACATGCTTTTCTATACAGAGTACGCTCGCCCTATTTCGGAAAGAACAAAAAGACTTTAAGATTTGATGGTTATAAAAGGGGCTTCCTGAGAAGCAAAAAAGTTAGGGACTCAGCAGTTGCCCTTTGCAACTAGTCACTACACATTTTCCCTGCCCTTTCACAAAAGCATGACTAACTTGCCTTGCTCCATGGTGTTGAGCGCGATCGCAGAAGCCATGCAGCAGGGTTACTGCTGTCAAATCACATAAGAGTAATATCGTTGTCAAACAGCACTCGTTTTACTGATACTTTTCCTAGAGCTGGGCAGTTGATCGACAAAAGATTCAACTGCGCCAGAAAGGAACCGCTTGTGTTGTTTTGCCCATCGATCGACTTTTGCAACCAGGTGATCGTCTGATTGCAAGGTCAGTTCTGCTTCTATAGCAGGTCTTCAAGCGATGAAGCGTTTTCACCTCTGTGAAATTAATTTTGTGAGGCTAGCTTCGGTTTGTGCGTAGAAGCAACGTTGAGTTCCTTGAGTTGCTTGCCATCCACGCTAGAGGGTGCGCCTGTGAGCAAACAACGAGCTTGCTGCGTTTTAGGGAAGGCGATCGCATCACGAATCGATTCTTCACCTGTGAGCAGCATTGCCCAGCGATCGAGCCCGAAGGCGATACCACCGTGGGGCGGGGCACCGTATTCAAAGGCTTCTAGCAAAAAGCCGAACTTATTGTGTGCTTCTTCTTCAGAGAGACCAATCAGTTCAAACACTTGCGCCTGAATGTCCGGTTGATGAATCCGCACACTGCCACCACCGACCTCAAAGCCGTTGTAGACCAGATCGTATGCCTGAGCGCGAGCAGTTTTGAGATCGTCAATGTCGTCAAGATTGGGCGCGGTGAAGGGATGGTGTAGGGCTTCCAGGCGCTTCTCGTCGGCATTCCACTCGAACATGGGGAAGTCTGTCACCCACAGCAGATTGATTTTGTTTGGGTCAATTAGATTCAGTTCGCGACCCAGTACCTGACGCAGGCGATCGAGGGTTTTGTTCACTGTTGCAGTGTCGCCTGCGCCAAACAGCAGCAGATGTCCCGCTTTTGCGCCTGTACGAGTCAGAATTTCTTGTTTTTGGGCATCGGTAAGGTTGTCTTTAATGGCACCGATCGTGTCGATTTCGCCATCATCCCGCACGCGAATGTACGCCAAGCCTCGCGCACCTGCTTCAGCGGCTTCCTTAAACAAATCGCCACCGGGCTTAATTCGCACGTTGGAAATCAGGTCGTTGCCGCCGGGGATCGGCAGAATTTTGACAATGCCACCTTTTGACACGGAATCGGCAAAGACCTTGAAGCCAGAGTCTTTCACAATGTCTGAAACGTTGACCAACTCCAACTCATAGCGCGTATCAGGCTTGTCGGAACCGTAGCGATCCATTGCCTCAGCGTAGGTGAGCCGAGGGAACGGACGAGGGATTTCAATGTCTTTAAGCGTCTTGAGCAGATGGGAAACCAAGCCTTCGTTCAGGTTGAGAATTTCTTCTTGCGACATGAAGCTCATTTCCATGTCGAGTTGGGTAAATTCGGGCTGACGATCGGCTCTTAAGTCTTCATCGCGAAAGCAGCGAGCAATTTGATAATAGCGATCGCACCCCGACACCATTAGCAGTTGTTTGAATAGCTGCGGCGATTGCGGCAGCGCGTACCATTCACCTGCGTTGACCCGTGAGGGGACGAGATAATCGCGGGCACCTTCGGGGGTCGATCGTGTCAAAATGGGCGTTTCAACTTCGATGAAGTTTTCCGTATCTTCTAGGTAGCGGCGAATGGTTTTGTTCAACGCATGACGCAGTTGGAGGTTCTGGCTCATCCGTTCACGTCGCAAGTCGAGGTAGCGATACTTGAGACGCAACTCCTCGCGCACCGTTTCCGTTTCAGCAGTAGACACCTGAAAGGGCAATTGCTTACGAACTGCATTCAGAATTTCAATGCGATCAGCATAGATTTCAACTTCGCCTGTCCCCAAGCGTAAATTGAGCGAGTCATCAGGACGTTTGGTTACCCGACCAGAAATCTGCACCACGTACTCGTTGCGTAAATCGCCTGCTTGCTGATAGGAACTGGGGGTGCGTTCGGGATCGCTAACGATTTGGATAATGCCGCTGCGATCGCGCAGATCCACAAAGATGACGCCGCCATGATCACGACGGCGATCGACCCATCCACAGAGAGAAACTGTCGCTCCAATGTGTTCGGCTCGGAGTTGACCACAGTAATGGGTTCGCATGGCGGGTGAAAGTCTGCTGAAGTGGGGAAGATGAGTTTAGTTTAACGACTGGCAGAGACGGTCAATGACTCTTCGCGATCGTTCTTCGATATTAAAAACCTCATCATTATGCCCCATCTAGGCGGCACTGTGAGTGAGCACGATCGAGTGCATTCGTCCGGCTGACGGCTTGTGATTGCATTAAGCCTACATGAAGCCTACGAAAATGAGCGAGTGAAAGCAGTAGTCAAGCAAATCCGGTAGAGCGTTAAAACCCATGAAACTGCAACTCTGCAAAGTATCACGGCTGGGCTGGAGGCTTTTGGCAGCGCTCTATGCCAGCCTGATGCTTCTCATTTTGCTGCTGGCGTACACAGGCAACCTGCCGTCGCAACTTAACCGCATCCCGTTTTACGACAAAGGTGGACATCTAGTGTTGTATGGCATCGCCACCTACTTAGGGCATCGCGTGTTGCAGTATCGGCATCTCCGGCTAGGGACGATCGCACTGCCGCTGTTTCCTTTCCTCTTTGCGATCGGGGCGCTGACCGAAGAGTTGCTACAGGTGTTCTCACCAAACCGCACGCTGGATGCTATAGACCTGATCGCCAGTTTTTTGGGCATCATACTAGGCTACTGGCTGTCAGAAAAAGGACGCTGAAGCGGATTGGGTTAACCTGGAGGGATCGTCATACTTCTATAGCAGAAGGGGTATAGGGTGTAGAAAAGGCAAGTGAGCACTACTACAATTCTCTTCCCGCAGGATGGCGCGAAAACCAATGTCCTCACCTTTAATAAGATGTGTTCAACGATGGGACGGTAGAGACGTTATCAGTAACGTTCTCACTAACGACAGTGCTACCCATCGACGTATCGAGGAAACATGAATGTTGCTACAAGACAAACGCACTGGTTCGCTGATTGAAGTGGTTGAGATTGTTGATTTGGTCAATCCAGCGAAGGACAAGATTTCAGGGCGTGTGCAGTCGGGTCAAGAAGAGCAAGACCAGGAGCCGATCGCCAAAGATACACTGATTTTTCCGTCGGGAGAAGAGTTGCCACGCTGCTGGGTGGAGGCTGACTATCGGGAACATGAGACGCCGGGAAGCGTTCCTCATTAAATGAGTAAGGCATCACTGAAGCGATTGCAGTGTGTTTACTCAGGCCTACGCTTTTGACGGATTGCGTGTGACTTAAGGGGCATTAGCTGAATTGACTGCTTCTAGCGATCGTTTCTTTTGATGCTATTAAAAAGTAAGCAATAGTCCAGAGCTAGGAGTTTTACCCCAACTGCATTCTTAAACTTTGCATGTTTAAACGTTCTCGCTGGCGCAGTTCTGTCAGGCTAGCAGTTGTTGTTTTTCTGACTGTAAGCATCGCGAGTTGGGCGGTTCGTGCCCCTGCTCAGAATAAGTTGATGGTGCCGACAAACCTGCCTCGATCGCTCGATCGCACTGTTAGCTGTGAACTACTGGTGACTGGTGGTGGTGTTGCAGGCGTTGCCACTGCGTACGAAGCACTGCAAGCGGGGCGCACCGTTTGTCTGACGGAACTGACTGATTGGGTCGGTGGGCAACTGACATCCCAAGGCACCTCTGCTCTGGATGAAGCGAAAAAGCAACGATCGCTGTTGTTCTACTCACGAGGCTACAACGAACTGCGTCAGCGGATTGAACGTAAGTATGGCAAGCTCAATCCGGGTGAGTGCTGGGTTAGCGTCTCCTGCTTTTTACCAAATGATGCAGAGCAAATTTTGACCGAGATGCTGCAAGATGCAGCCAAAAAGGGTAAAGGCACGCTGCAATGGTTTCCGTCTACGGTGATCAAAAACCTGGATGTGAGTGCTGATGGCAAGCTGATTCAAGCGGCGATCGCCATTCAGCACCGTCCGGCACCGGGTACACCACCGCTGAATACAGAGCCGCTCTCGCAGACGATCGAGGATACCTATCGCTACGAAGATTCGCCACGTCTGACTAAGCAAATCATTCGCTTTGTGCCCCGTGGAGAACGCTGGATTGTGGTCGATGCCACCGAAACAGGTGAACTCATTGCCCTAGCAGATGTGCCGTATCGGGTTGGGCTTGATCCCCGTACCTACCTGAATCCCTCCTCGCCTACAGAAACGGGCGATCCCTACTGCCTTCAAGGCTTTACCTACACCTTTGCGATGGAACAAACGGAAACGGAGCAGCCCCAGCAAAAGCCTCCGTTTTATGAGCAGTATGAGCCTTACTACGGCTACGATGCCGACTACCGCAAAGCTGACTTTAACTTCGTCTTCACCTATCGCCGCATTTGGAGTCCTAAAATGGGACCCCTCATTAAGGCTGGACCGTTAATGGTGACAGCGCCTACTCCCGGTGATATTTCGATGCAGAACTGGGTCTGGGGTAACGATTACCGTCCAGGCACGGCAGCAGACAATCTCATTTATAGCCGGGATCAGCTTCAGCAAGCGGGACAGCTTGCTCCCGGTAACTGGATGGGCGGTTTGCGAACCGATGCCCTCCGCAAAGGCGAAGAACTGGCGCTGGGCTATTACTACTGGTTGGCTGCAGGCACCACTGATTCGCAACTGGGTACAGGCTTTAAGAAATCTGCGCTGAATCACCGTCTGCTGACTGGCTTTGATGCACCAATGGGTACGGCACACGGCTTGTCTAAATATCCCTATATGCGAGAAGGACGACGACTAATTGGTCGATCGTCCACAGGCTATCCCAACGGCTTTAGCGTGAACGAAATTGATGTCTCGCGTGCAGACTATCGGCAGGAGTATTATCGTAGTCTGCCTGCATCGCTGTATCGATCGCTCTGGATTGCTCTCGCTGGGCTGGAAACAGGGAAAGTGATTGTAAACGATATTTCACCAGAGCAGGTCACTCGTCGATCGCGTTCTACCATCTATCCTGATTCGGTCGGTATCTCACAGTATGCGATCGACTTCCATCCCTGTATGCAAGATTCGCCACCCGAAAAACCAGGTAACATCGAGCGTCCGGGTGTGCGGCAGGCGCATGGACAATCCTATCCGGGGCAGATTCCACTA
>DATNQS010000511.1:0-19613 GCA_036703925.1 Candidatus Sericytochromatia bacterium | reverse complement strand
CTCCAATGATTCCAGCAGCTCAGGCAAGACATCACTCCAATGCAGCGACAAACTTAGCAAGTCCTTGAGCCGATGCACTGACTGAATGTATTTTTCGATGACCATACCACGCTGATAGCACGCAGTCTGCCAGGTGATTTGCGGTGTGACTGAGGGATTGCCATCACGATCGGATCCCACCCACGAGCCAAATTTACAGAAATTGTTGCTAGGTGGTTCCATCGACGGAAAGGACGCATGCAAAGCTTGCTTAAAGCGTTGGTAAAGCTGCGGAATTGCATCAAACAGCACTTCTTGAAAGTAGTGCAGCGTGTAGTCCACTTCATCCAGCACCGTTGGCTTGAATTGATGCAACTCGTCAGTGCGCCACCACAGGCGAATTTCTTCTGTCAATTGTTCGCGCAAGACCTCCGCTTCCCAAGAGGCAGCCGGGAGCCCCTGAGCGGTGAGCCGATCTTCTACCTGGTCAAGCTGTCGTAAAATGCGCGCAATCCGACGCTGCTTGTCGCGAATAGTATGCCGCACAATTTCAGTCGGATGGGCTGTAAAAACCAACCGAATATCCAACTGCTTGATTAAATTTTGGATGTGCTGCGGCGGCACATTGAGACTGCGAAGCTTGGGAAAGAGCCAGTGAAACGTACCCATCTCTCTACGCGCTTCTGGATCTTGCAGGCTTTTTTCCAGCAGATCCGCTTCGAGCCTGCCTGTTGGCGTTGACGATTCGCCATGCGAGCCAGGGTAGCCCGCGATCGTCTTACTTTGCTCTACCGCAGCCGATGACGCAGTATCGCGTGAGGCTCGGTATTGCTGCTGCTGATCGCGCTGCTCGTAATGCTGCTCCACGATGTTAATGAGTTGGAAGTAGAGCGCAAAAGCACGCGCCGCCCGGATTGCCTCGTTAAGGTCTAACCGCTCTACCACCCGTAACACTTCTGACTCTAAAAAGCTGGGTGCTTGTCCGTCCGGTGAACATAGCTCCCGCAACTGATTCAGCAGATCGACTAATTCCTGACCACATTCCTCTTGCAGCACACAAGCCCATAGATCTTCAACAATCTTGAGCCGATGTCGCAAAAACAAATCAGAGGTAGAAGTCACAGCCATAGCCTCGGAAACTATGGACTCGATCGCTGTTCCAGAGTTCAATCCATCATCTGACGAAGGTCTTGTCGAACTCATGAGGCTGCTCTTGTCAAAGATATTTCAATAATTCTATGGGTAATCCTCAGTTTTGTAGCCGCGGGAGCCACCAATTTACTTTTTGAGTCAAGGATAATGTTAAGAAGTGGCGTTGTCATCCGGACTTGACGCAGCAGTGCTGGGGAAGTGAAGCACAGGGAGACGATCGCCCCGAAAAATTTCTTCACTAAACACACTCAGCTCGTAGACGGCTTTGGTTAGAGCTTTACCACCCACAAGGGCTAGTAACACGGGTGCAGTGGCAAGACTTAACAAAAAGGCTGGCGGTACAAAGGGCACTGCATTCGCGCTGGCGTGAGTATCGCTAGCTTGAAACGCCTTTTTTTCGGATTCTTCTAATGGCATAGTGAAAGCTCGTAAGGTTTATCAGTAAGTGCGTTTGGACTGTATGCGAGCGTTGATGCCAGCGATCGTTCGCTCCAAGGAGAGACGGATTCAGTGGCTCTGTCAGCTTTGCGGCAACGTAACCGTTATGATGGTGCAAACTTGCTTGCTGAAGTGAGTAGCACTGAGAGTCTGGTACTCAGGTCTATGTGTTTAGATCTAGAGTTACATATAAACTGTGCCAGATCCTCAGGTGTGTGTTATTTGTATGGGGCAAAAAGACTTAATCTCATACTTTAGTCTAGATTTAATCGCAACCGCATTTAACCGCAATTGATTTAATCGCAACTGTATAAGGCGCTCATGCTGGATGTACACGGACAGAATCCTTCCTCGGCTCGTGAAAAACGCTCTCCAAGAGCGAACGGCACTTTGCTGAATGGCTGGATACGACAGCAAGTGGATATGCCATACGTGCGGGTAAAAAGCAGACTGCGTGGCAACAATCTTCATCTCTTATTGGAGGGAAGTCCTTGTCCGTCTGGTGCGGTGGTTTTACCAAAACTGAGACAGGCACTCTCTGTGACAGTGCTAGCTGATCAGCTACCACCTGAGTCTCCTCCAGTCTATCGCGTGATTGTCTACGGGCGGCTACCGCAATGCTCTACGCCAGAGTGGACAGAATCGTTTGTGCCTCATGCAGTTGATCGCCCCGTCTTAGAGGCAGCGCCGCTTGAAACAACGCGATCACCAGAACAAACAAGACCACGATCGCTCTCAGAGCTTGCTAGCTCTGCCTCTCAAGAATGCAATATTGAAGCAACGGGTGTCTCGATGCTTCATGCAGCACGTCAGGGTCAGCCAGAGGCGATCGCCCGTCATTTAAGTGATGTTTTTGGTTCGCTTGGCATTGCCGTCCGTATTCGACAAGGAAGCCCCAAACCCTCTCAGCCAGCCGCTTCTTCCTCCACACTTCACCCCCTACTCGCTCCACCTCAGACTCGCCAACGCCTTTTCATCGTCTGCGAGTCTGCCTATAGCCCTGACCCGCTGTTGGTAGCAGAACCGATCGCCCAACGGTTGCGCGCACTCGAACTCAAAGGGTTTCAGGATGCTGTTATCTTTGGACAAGTCACTGGCGAAACGAAGCCAGAATGGTTGTTAAGAGTTGATTTAACGCCGCATAACGACATTTTAAAGGCATGGGCGCGTTGGGGCGATGTGCAGTCCATTACCCGCTTGCTTAACCGCATTCTGCTGCCCTACCAGGTTGAGACCTCTGCCTTACTGAAGGATGCAACCCTTCACTTAACTTGTCGGGGTATGCAGTCAGCCAAGCCAGATAAGCTGACGACGATCGCGGCGATCGTCCCCTTGCTAGAAGCGCTGTCACCTCAGGGCATTCGTGCTGCAATGCTCTACGGCTTTGCTCAGGATGCAAGCAGTGACCTTGGTGAGGCAGCGAGCAACGCTGAACATCAGAATGGCACTACACCTACACCTCTGTGGGTACATTGGCTCGATTTATCTACCGATCCCCAACCCAAAACAGCGCTTAACCTGGCTCAAGAGGGCAACTTGGACGCAATTGCCTTCCTGTTGACTCGGCTGCTAAATCCTGACTTAGACACCAAGCTCGCTACTGGTGGCATTCAACTACAGGTTCGGCAAAAAGCAGATTTGCTGCATGTGATGGGTGAGGCTCCTCTATGTCCCTCACAAAATCAGATGGGTGGAGCGATCGCGCGGTTTCTCAAACCGTTGCAACTTCCGGCAATCGCAGGGGTACGGATTTATGGTCGTCGCTCAGGGCAAAAACAGCCTCTGTGGAGCTACGGCGTAGACTTTGCTTCGCGCGATCGCTTGGTGCCCGAAGCAACTCCCGAATTTGCAGTGTCTGATGCGTATGTCGGCGATTTGCTGTCACCGCCTGGAGCCTTGGTGCTTCGCACAGAACAAGCGTCTGAAGCCTCACAGTCATGGTTTGGCAATCTTTGGAACAGTTCTATCCAGCGTGTGCAGCGATCGCTCCTCTGGTCACAGCTTTTTGTGCCTCTAGAAACGGTGCTTCCTAGCCCACAACTGCAACGCTCTTACCGCTCTGGGTTAACGACGCAGCGCAGTGCCACTGTAGCCGTAGTTTGGGGTACGCTCGGCTTATTGCTTGTCGTTCAAGCCGACTGGCTGTTAAGCCAATGGATAAAAACGCCTCCACCAGCACCGATCGCTACAGAGATAGAACCTCCAACGTCTTCTGCCCCTGCCCTAGCACGACCCTTTCCTACCCTATCGCTGAAGAAAAGCAAGCCTGGTGATCCAACTGTTTTCAACAATTCTGGCTTCACGCAACCGGGTGCGATCGCGTCTTCCCCAGCTTCAGCAGCAGCAGACTCTAGTGGTTTGGTTGCCGCTGCCCTGCCCGCTTCACCACTGCGACCAAAAGCAGGCAGTCTCTTGCGCGGGTTAGAGTCGTATCCCACCTTTAACAGTCGTCAGCTCGACGAAAAACTTGCCCTTTACCAGGCATACCTCAGAGATTACGGTACGCCGGATATCTTAATCATTGGCAGTTCAAGAGCCTTACGCGGTGTTGATCCAACTGCACTCCAAAAAACGCTGGCTGAACAAGGCTATAGCGGCGCAAAAATCTTCAACTTCGGTGTTAATGGCGCAACCGCGCAGGTTGTTGACGCGATCGTGCGACAGCTTCTACCCCAAGACAAATTGCCCAAATTGATTTTATGGGCCGATGGTGCCCGTGCCTTCAATAGCGGTCGCAGTGACGTAACCTACAGTGGCATTATCGCCTCTGATGGCTATCGGACCCTAGCAGCAGGGCGATCGCCCCTTCCTGGCACAGCTACGGCTGAAGTGCCTACCCCTCAGAAATTGGAAACTAACAAGACAGAGATGGCAGCAGCAAGCTCAGTTGCAGGAGCGCCAGCCACTTCACTAACGGGTGGTTACCGAACAGTTAACCAGAAGCTGAATCAACGCCTTGAAGGACTTTCTGCCCTTTACTCTCAGCGTGACAACCTCAAACGTTTCTTGCGTGACGGACTGATCAGCTTAGTACCCAAAAGCCCTACTGCGATCGCCCTGAATGACGTGATTGCACCCAATAATCTTAGCGAGGCCACCAGTCCAGGCGCTGTTGCTGCAAACTCTCCAGCCTCTGTGCTTTCTGACGGACAGAGCGCGATCGACATAGACGGCTTTTTGCCGTTGCCTAATCAGTTTAACCCCGCTACCTATTACCAAAAGTATGCCCGAGTGAATGGCGACTACGACTCTGATTATGAGTCCTTTAACCTTGAAGGCAGCCAAGCTCAAGCTTTGACAAACTTAGTTCAGTTCAGTCAAACACATCAGATCCCACTCGTCTTTGTCAATTTGCCGCTGACGGGAGATTACCTCGATCCCACCCGCAAGCGACACGAAGAAGCTTTTCAGCAATATATGCTGCGTCTTTCTACCCAGCTAGGTTTTATCTATCGCGATTTAAATCAGTCTTTGACTAACCAACCCGCCTACTTCTCTGACCCAAGCCATTTGAATCGTTATGGCGCTTACGAAGTTGCACGCAGGCTGGCGATCGATGTCATGATTCCCTGGAATCAATCTCGTCGCTAAGGCGTTCCTGCCTAAACTTGAGTCTTCTGCATAGATGCAGTCACTATGGGGATAAACGCTTTCCGCCAAAATCTACTAGCTGATCAGACAACGCAGTTATACTTGGGCAATTGTTTGCCATGCTGGACTTTAGAGACGGATGCTAAGAGGTAATCTCAGTTCGTTGAGAGCTAATTACTTTAGCGGGTATACCAACGGCTGTAGCACCAGGTGGCACATCTGACAGTACAACAGCATTCGCTCCAATATTGGCATCATCGCCAATGGTGACATTGCCAAGAATCACCGCACCAGCGCCGATATTTACCCGTTTGCCTAGTTTTGGCGCATCGAACAAGCGATCAAGATAACGTAAGCCAAGCGTTACACCTTGTCGAATGATGCTGTCATCACCAATATGGCAATAGCCATGAATGACGATCGCCCCTTGATGTTCAATGACCACACGCCGACCCAGTTGAACGGTGTAAGGCAATTCAATGCCGTACCCATTGCGAATTTTTCGATAGAGCGATCGATACAGCAAGCTCAAGGGTGCTCGCAGCAGCTTTGGTTCAATAGTCATGCGCCACGCTCCAAAGCGATGGACTGCTACCGCCCGAAACCCTGGCTTTGTCCAGTCTCGCCCGTGTGCCTCCCAGTCTTCCTTCAACTGCTGCCAAAAGCCCAACGGCTCGGCCTCGCTACTGTTCAAAGCTGACCTCCCCGAACAAAGACACTGTTAACCAAAAAATCACTCCAAAAATTGGGATGGTCTGTGTCCGGCTTCCGTTGAAGGACTCGTCGCCAGCGCCACAGCGTAAAGCCTGAAAGCCAAGCCGCATCAGCTAATGCCGTAAACAGCCAGCCATGATTCTTCAAAAAGTACCGTCGTCTAGAGTCAAACCAATAGGTCGGCATCCGTTTAGGTGGACGTTTAGAGTCAGTCACACCAGAACTCTGACCAACAAAATGAACCACATGGCTCTGCGGCACGTACCAGCAAGGCCAGCCTGCCCGATGGGCTCTTAAGCAAAAATCAACTTCCTCAAAATACATGAAGTAGTTCTCATCCAGTAAACCGATCGCTTCAAACACTTCACGACGAATGATCATGCTTGCACCTGCCACCCAATTGGTCTCATGTGGATCATCGGCAATCGGCGGCACACCGCTCCATCGCGAAAGCAACTTCGACACAAACCCCAAACGCAACCCGAAGTCTAATTCGCTGATCACGCTAGGGAAGCGAAACGCCGAGTGCTGGGGAGAACCGTCCAAATCTTCCAAACGGCTACCCGCAATGCCAGCCTCTGGATGCTCATTCATAAAAGTGAGTAATGACTTCAGAGCACCCGGTCGCACTACCGTATCTGGGTTCAGCAAAAGCACATAAGGACAGGAAACGGCTGATGCTAAAACAGGACGAATGGCAGCATTATTGCCAAAAGCAAAACCGCCATTTTGCTCTAGGGGCATCAGCTCAACCCAATCGTGCCAATGGTTTTCACTAATCGCTGACGCAATTTTTTCGACTGAACCATCACCAGAGGCATTATCAGTTACTACAACACGACTACCGGGTATCGCATCGATTTCATCTGCCAGCGATCGTAGACAATCGATGGTTAAAGCCGCTGTCTTATAGTTGAGAACAACAACAAGTAGGGTTATTGGTTGATTTAACTGAATTGTCTTCATGAAAGCAACCTTCAAGTTAGATAGAGCTGTAATTCTTCACTCAGAATCACTGGTTATGGATACGTACGAAGGACTGAAAAAGTGCAGTGACAGTACCTAGTCTTAAGGATGCCTTAAAAGCATTTTCCTATTCTAAAGGGAGAAAGGCAGAACATAGCTTGCTTGCCCCTCAGCAAAATCGAGGGTTGGATATTCGTATAAGATACATCGCTATGTTAAGCTCCATAGCCTTCGATCAATAAGCTACAAAATGCCATCGTTCATCTAACAACCGATTGTCTAGCTGAGAAACTCTGAAGCTTCTGGTTCAATAACATTCCAGTTAAACCACCACTACCCAAGATTAAAACTGGATTGTAAAAAGCATTTAAGACGTTATCAAATGCATGCATAGCGAGCCCAACAGCAAATGCAGCAATGATCACAATTGTAGGATGAGACCAGGAAGCCGGTGGATAGAAAGACCAGAAGCTAAAGACAGGTGTAAGCAACGTTGCGAAAACGCTGATCAATCCAACTAAGCCATTCTGCCCAAAGGCGATAATCCAAAGACTGTCGGTAACGGTAATGGCATAACCACCCTCCTTGTACAGCATATTTCTGCCATAACCGCCCCAGCCAAATAGTATTCTTTCGCGCGCTTTAGCTGAAAGCATTTCCTCATTCATAAACCTAAATCCAAGCGATTGGAGGCGATCGGGAGCAACAAACTCCCCTAAAAAGTCAATTATTTTCTGACCTGGAAAATCACCAACAGCACCAAGATAAAGATAGATAAATGTCGCTCCAAGGAAAAGCCATAACAAAGAGCCTGTACCATACCATAGTGCTGTAAGCACAATAGCTATTGCCACAAGCAGTAAGAATGTTGCGCCAGTCGCTTTCACTAAAATAAACGTGATTAACAAGGCAGTAATAAGCCAAGTAATAGGAATATTTTTAACTTGCTTAATCGTTTTGGTTTTCCATAGAACAACGCCCATTAACGAAGCGAACATCATCCATGTACCTAAGACCAAGCCGTTCCGTTGAAAAACTGATGGTCTGTATCCGCCATAGCGAAGATCTGCTGCCCCAACCGTGAAACGGTAAATCAGACCATGTGAATTAACGTGAGTAGCAACCTCAAAGAGGCAGAACGGGATGTAAGCTAGTCCACCCAAAAAAATTCCAATCGCCAGTTGCCGGAGCCCAATAAAATTGTTGAGATAGATTCGACCTAAGAAGTAAGGTGCTCCCCATTCTACAATCCGTCCTAAAGTGCTTGAAAACCCGTCATAAGCGCCAAGCCCATTTGTAATTGATGAAGCGAAGGAACAGAGGCACCAAACCACTATTGGAAGATCAAGCCAATGAAATCTAAATGACTTAAAGCGCTCAAAGTCGTAAAGACACGTTGCAAGCAAGATCGCCAAACACGTTGCTGACATTCTGTTGTACTCGAACGGAATCCCAGGCAGCTTGAATCCTGCTAGCGGTAAAAATAGCCATGCTGAAACAAAGCTAATGATCAGCGCCCTTTGTGGTGGAAAGCGTCTGAACAAGTAAAGGACAACTGGAAACCAAGAGTACAGAACAAGACTGTTCATAGCCCACCTTTATCAATTCGATCCAGAAAAGAAAAGCAGAACGAGAAACATAAGACATAGTAGATACTTAAAATGGCTTATGGCTTTCTCGTCCTTATAGTTTAGAAATGTTGCAATTAGAACGCACCTCTCGAGAGATGTTTTCTATTTAGCTAAGTAGCTGGGCGTAATTATCTATAAGAGGCCTTTCGAATTCGCTCAATGCTCTCAGTCCTATATGTGGGCAGGTTGAGCGCAGTCGAAACCCGGTCTCTAAGTAGTGTTTAATTTAGCCCTCCTACTTATTTGTTTCTCAATGCATCTCTAACATCAATCAAAATCGGTGGCACTAACTTCTTCAAAATAGCCTTAACAGTCAGTGGAGACTCGTCTAATTTGAAGTCATCTTGTGTGCGCGCTTGAAATATGGTTGTGTGTGGCTTTCCTGTGACTTCTTCTGCAGGTCTTCCATTAGTGTAGTAGTAAAGTGCCAGCGATTTTCTTGTGCGATCTTCTGGACAGGTTAACGGCTCAGGATGACCATGATAAGAAAAATCAGTTGTACTAAAAACAACGCATCGATTAAACAGGGGGAGAATTTTCTTTTGACATTGAGTCATATTTGTATCCCATAGCTCAAGGTGCCCACCGTATTCCTCTTTCCAGTCTCGATTGAGATAGAGAAGGAAGTTTAATCGGCGATCGAGCCGCAGTTTTTTGTGGTGATTGAAGTCCACATGCATCTTCAAAAAGCCACCTCTTTCAATTTGATGAAGTCCTCCCCCTTCAAAGTGAGGATCGGGAAGGACGCCATCAATGCCCGTCAGAATTTCTAAGAAAGTGATAAATGTGGAAGAGTTGAGACTATACAGCAGAAGGCGAGTTGCATCGCCCATTTGCTGTTCATGCCTTGAAGCAAGCTTTTTCTCAGCCGGAGTCTGAAATGTCTGCCAGTCAATCTGCTTGGGGTTAGGAAATTCTTTTAGGACTTCCTCCAAAAGAGCTTCGGGTAGAAAATTATCAATAACGACGTGAGGGAAGGGGCTAGCTGTAGCATATGCCTCGCGATGCTCTAGTGCTAAAGCTTTCAGATAATCTACATCTAGACGAAACATTGAGAGAGTTGAGTTCATAGCGTTCTCCAGAGAATTTTTTTAGTTAGAGGGTTGACTTCGGTGCGATAAACAGACGTAGGAACAGAAACAGTCTGAAGGCTCTGTTTCTAATGCAGGCATTTTGTACTTGTGTAGTGAAGGTGCCTTTTGCACACATCACATGAACGGAGAAATTTAATGTCTCATAACCTTGCCGTAGTTTTTAGTAAGCCGCTTTTACTTCGCGACCAACGTTCTAGCGTTTCTCGATAAAAGTCGATCGACTGCTTCGCAACGACTTCAGGTGAAAATTGTTCGGCGCAACTTTCCCCAGCCCGCTGACCAAGTTGAGCAGCAAGGTCTGGGTTCTTTAGCAACCGGATTACCTGAGCAGCAAGATCATCTGCATTGCCAGCTTGAAATAGTAGCCCAGAAACTCTGTCAGCAACGATTTCTGGAATCCCCCCAGCACAAGCCCCAACAATAGGGCAGCCCAGACTCAAAGCTTCAAGTGCAGTATAGGGGAAGTTATCGTAACGCGATGCCACGATAGTTACTTGAGCCCGCCGACGCAATTCACGCAACATTAGAGGAGGCTGTTGACCTAAATACTCAATCTGTCCTGTTTCTAATGCTTTTGGTATGTGCTCATGCACGTACTCTTCAAGATGCCAAAGACGACCCTCATCATCAACACAACCACGATCGGGTCCCGCAAAAAGTAGTCGAGTCTCTGGGCATTCTCGTAATATTTGGGCGAACGCATCAATGACAAGATCGCCCCCTTTATGACGGTCAAAGCGACCAATAAAGGCAATAGTATTCGGCTCACAATTATCTGATCGCCAGCGCTGCTCTCTGGGCGTACTGGCAATAGGGCAGGGAATCACGACTGCCCGCTCCAAGGGGAGGTTATAGTATTGGCGAGTTTGCTCCAGAACATCCCGCGAGGGTGCAGTCACTGCAAAGGCCTTGGCGATCGCCTGCCCTTCGTCTTGCACTCGTCGCAAAAAAACTTGATCTTGTTGAACACCCGTCGCCTTGCCATTGAGAAACCAGGGACCGTGAAGGCGTACAACCACTGGTATGGTGAGGCGATCGCTTAAAAAGCCAACCGAGCCAAAGCTCTCCTCCATTTCAAATATGTCTAATCTACTTCCAGACATCATGGTGTTGACGCTTTCATGTGCCGCACGGGCGAAGCCAGATTTAAAGGGCATACCCGGTCGAATCCGCCTAGTAACAGCATTAACCAAATGACCAATCATCCCTCCGGGGGGACGGCGGGGAAGTTGAAAAACATTCTGACTATCGTGTTTTAACTCCGTCGAGTCATCAAAGGGAGGTGTCAAAACATAAGATTGATGACCTAGTCCTTCCATTCCTTTAAGCATTGATGCTACGTAAGTAACAATCCCATTCGATGAAGCTTCAGGAGGCCAACCGGGCGAAAAATAAGCAACAGAGAGTGGATCACGACGATGCGTCTGGGAGGATGTTTGGGTATCTATTTTGCTATTAACTGCGTGTTCTTGCATATAACTCTCAGAGGCTCAAATTGAAATTTCTAGAGAAAGCTTGTAGTTTTACAGCTTCTTAGTGAGATGAAGAAAACAGTGCATCGAATGGTGTTCCTAAACCTGTACTTATACGAATTGCAATCACCAGGCTTAAAATTGCTAAAAATAATGCCGTCATCAAAAGGTCTTGCCGGAGCGCCAGCAATTTTTCGCGCCAGAGACCGTACATCACCACAAACCAAATGGGAATATTGCTGACTGCTACTGCTAGAACTGCTCCCACTTCATGCAGCGGGGAGTTATAGCCTGATGGAATTCCGATGGCATAGCAGAGAAAACTCAAGAATGAACCGAATGTCCAATAGTTTGGTTTCCCCAATGCCCATAATCCTTGATCAATCGTTTGGATGAGAATCAAAGGCCACATTCCTATAGCCAACATAGGGAACATCCAGGTTGCTGCAAGATAGCGATCGTCATAGAGAAGCCGTATAACTAAATCTCCTAGCCCAACAATCGAGGCAGTAGCTATTGCCGACAGAATTAACATCGGTTGGCGATGCTGGATAATTTTGGCACGAAATTCAGATCGAGGTAGATCGACTAGCTTTGAATATGCAGGGTAAATAACCTTAGTGGCAACGGCAAAAACAATCTGACGTGGAACGTCTGACAGCGTAAGTGCAATGGTGTAAACGCCCAGGAGTTGAAAGGAAACAAGCTTTCCAAGAATCAGCCGATCAGTCGATGAGGACAGGAAATATATAGCAGTAGAGAGAAAAATCCATTTGCCAAACGAAATAAGTTCTTTGACTGCGCTACGATCCCAGAAAAGATGGTTGCGCTTGCCATCGTTTAGCCGATGGCTCTGCACTAATCGAAAGACTGACGAAGCCAGCCCGCCTGCTATCAATGCCAAAATGGATGGGTGAAGCCATGCCCACAAGAGTGTTACGGTAAGGCTTACGAGCTGCCCAGACAGTTCAAATAAAGATAGAGATTTTAGGGACAAATGGCGGTTTAGCGTAGATAGAGATGTTGAGTTAAAGCCTCCAATTAATGTGTCGATCCCCACTAGAGGAAGCAGCCATAGTAGCTTGGGTTCGTTGTAATATTGGGCGGCTGGATAGGCAATGCTGATACAACACAGCCATAGAAAAGCTCCTCGAATAATTTGTAACGTCCAGGCGGTATTGAGGAAAACGGGATCATCTCCACGTTTACTCTGCACAATGCTAGCGTTAAGACCTAAGTCGGAAAACAGGTGCAACCCAGTTAGGAAAGTGCCTACTAGTGCCATTAAGCCAAACAGTTCAGGAAAGAGCAGTCGCGTCAGGATGAGATTGCTGCCGAAACGTAGAATTTGGCTAGCTCCAAAGCCTGCGATCGTCCAAACAGTTGCACGAATAGCAGTTTTTTTCAGTGAAGGCATTACTTTGTGAGAAGGAGCAGGGTTAGTCATGAAGCACTTTTCTAATCCAGACTGATATGTTTTTGAGGCTGAAAATTCGTAGTCCTATTCACGCTAAGAAGGGAACTGCCAGGGACTGGTTCCTCTTTAAAAGCTGGTTTGCTTTGTAGCGCAGACTGAAACAGCGTTTTTAGTTTACCCACTTCGATCGCAACATTATGCTGTTCAGCAACTCGTTTAGCTCCGGCGCTGCCCCATTGCTCCAAGGTGGCTGGCGAAGCATCCATTGCTGATTGAATCGCTGTCATCAATGCCTCGACTGAACCAGGCGGCACCAGCCAACCGCAAACCCCTGGCTTTACAAGTTCGGGAATGCCCGCTACATAGGTGCTAATGACCGGACGACCCAAAGCGAGTGCTTCCATAATCACGACTGGTAACCCTTCCGCAAAGCTAGGTAGCACCAGCACACGCGCATTTAGAATCGCCTGACGAACCTGGGCACTATCAGCCCAGCCTGTAATTTCAACGTAATCGTGCAGTCCTAGTCGAGCGATCGTTGCTTCCAACTCACCCCGTAAGGGTCCATCTCCAACCAGTACCAATTTGAAAGCCAGTCCGCGCCGCCTAAGTTGACCAACAGCTTCAAGTAGTAGCAGCTGACCTTTTTCAGCACAAAGGCGACCCACACAGACCAGATTTGGGTCTGACGGTATGGAAGTTGGTGGCGAGGTGAAAAACGCTGAATCCACACCGCAGTGAACAACATGAACTTTTGACCACTGCTCTAGTGGGCACCATCGATAGAGTTGGCTTCTGCCAAAGTTGCTGATCGCGACAACAAAAGCCGCTTGTTCTACTTTTTGCGGCAGAGCGATCGCCGTCACCTTATCAAACTCTTCGGGACCATGTACTGTGAAGCTGTAGGGTGGTCCTCCAAGCACACGGCATAGCAGCGCCACTGTCGTTGAGTTGGTACCAAAATGAGCATGGACATGGCTTACATCCGCTTCACGGAACCACCTCAATAAAAGGCATGCTTCAACCAAATAGACCAGATGCCGTAGCGTACCCCGCTCTGAGTGCCAACCTAGCTTAATTGCTAACTGTATAGCTGACAAAAGTCGAACTGGTCTTGTCAGAAACACTTGAAGCAAGCCTGAGAGCAGCGCTAGCACTCCAGCCTCTAAAACCACTTGGGTCTTCTTCAACTCTGCTTTATCCGCTGCATCGACCAACTCAGTGCTGCAAGACCGAATCGAAAAGCGAACAACCTCCAATCCGCAAGCCTCTAAACCGAGGATCTCGCGTCGAATAAAGCTATGACTGGCTTTGGGATACTGATTGACTAAGTAAGCAATTTTCAAATAATTCTGGCTCAAGTAAATCACCGCATTCGTCTTGCCCACTAATAATATGTATAGAACCAGGAGAAATACGATGGTCTTCTCACTTAAACTTTATTTCTTCTTTGATCTGAGTACCTTTATTGAGCCTGGTTATGAATCTTATATAAAGTAACGGGAAAGCTATAGAGAAAGTACAGACGGGCTTCCATAATGGTTTGCACCTGGTATATGTTGCCTGTCAGCCTATCTTCAATTATTGTGATCCCAGGGAATCTACTTATGAATGACTGGTTGAAAGGCTTGGCATTGCTCGAATGGTAGCCAGATACGGGGCTCGTGGAAAGGCGTAAGCAGTTCGATATGGCACTAGGAGTTACTTGTGCAAGCAGTATTACCTAAATTTTCAGTACTACCTGAATCTTAAGAGCCGCTCTGCTACGACAGATATTTAGTCTTTGAGCTGTCTAGAGTCCTGGGGTAGTAGTGTCGATGCCCATGCCCATGCTCGCTAGATCATCCGCCAACCATAGTAGAAGCTTCTAAAGCCATCACGGTTTTGAGAAAGCCTGAAACATTTAGTCAGTCATTGTTGTACCCACGACACTACCGTACCAGCCAAAATGATGAGGCTATAGTGAAAGAGTTTTTGTGCAAATCAGCAGTCTAAAGTTTTAGTTCTTCGTAACTCGCCTCATTTACAGCCCAAAGTTTAAATTTTCTGCAAATATATAACTGTCATGATGAAGGGAACCAATCGCTCAACCGCAAGATTTTTGCTGCTCGTGCTGTTCGCAGAATGCTATTCATTGCCAGCATTCGCTCAGACATCGCCGCTGCCACCTATTGTGGAGCAGCAGGATGCTAGTCCTCAGCAATCGAGTAGGGTCGGACAGCCAGAAAGTGCTTACATCCTTGGCGCAGGCGATTTGCTTAGGATCGATAGCTATGACACACCTGATCTTGTTCTAGAGACACGCTATTCTGTTCTACCGGATGGCTCAGTCAATCTACCCTGGATAGGCAGTCTCTCTGTATCAGGATTAACGCTCAAGCAAGCCTCTAATCGCCTTCAGACGGCGTATGGCAGATTTATTAAGAACCCTACAGTGACTGTAAGTTTAATTGCCGCCCGCACCTTGAAAATTGGTGTCATTGGCGAAGTCACTCGTCCAGGCTCCTACATTATTGCTAGTAACCTCGTTAGCAGTTCGGCTGTGAACACTACAGGTACGGCGCAAAATGATTTGACTGTTCAGGGGGGGAACGAAAGCGGCAGCCAGTGGCCGACTGTAAGCAAGGTTATTCAAACGGCTGGAGGCATTACTGAGCAAGCGGACCTGCGTCGGATTCAAATTCGTCGTCAAGGCTCCAGTGAAGGAGAACCACTAATAGTTGACCTTTGGGCGTTTTTAAGTGCAGGCGATTTAACCCAAGATGTTCAAGTGAGAGACGGCGACACAGTCGTTATTCCTAAAGCAGCTTTCGTTGATACAGCGGAGGCGCTCCAAGTTGCTAGCAGTAATTTTTCGCCGGACGCAATTAAGGTTAATGTTGTAGGTGAAGTTGCGACTCCCGGTGCTGTCGCTGTTAGACCTAATACAACGCTGAATCAGGCGATTTTAGCGGCGGGGGGCTTTAAGGGGGGACGGGCAAGGACCGCTGTAGAGCTGATCCGGCTCAATCCTAATGGCACTGTTGATCGGCGCACGATCGCTGTTAATCTTTCTCAAAACCTAGATGAGAAAAGTAATCCGCCCCTACGCAACAATGATGTAGTAGTAGTTAATCGAAATGGGATCGCTAAGATTGGCGACACGGTGGGAACCTTCTTAGGTCCCCTTACTGGTGTATTAGGGCTTTTCAACATCTTTAGGAGGTAAGGTTTGATAGCCCTCCCTAGGAGAGTTCCCGGAAATCGTCACTGAGAGTTAATGAGGAAGAGAGAAAACCATGAAAGCTGAACAATCCACTCAAGATTTGTCGTTTAACAATCAAGAGCGTTTTAGTGAGAACGGCACATTCGGTGATGAGACAGCAGACTTTAATGCCGGACAGAAAGGTCTAGACTTGTCACCCTTAGTAAGGATGGTTCAGCGCAATGCTTTTCTCATTGCAGGGGTGACAACCCTCTCTGCGGCTTTGGTTGCTTCTTCAATGCTGAATGGTCCGCGAACCTACAAAGGTAATTTTCAGGTTTTGGTCGAGCCAATCACGTCACAAGCACGTCTCTCCGACCCGGCTGCTATCTCTCGACCACTGGCACAACAAGGCGATGGCGTTGACTATCCAACCCTACTTCAAGTGCTACAAAGTCCTGAACTGCTTGCCAGAATTGCGACGGAAATTCAACGCCGCAACTACCCTGATGTCTCAGCTAATTCGCTCGCGATGGCTATTAACACCGGAAATTTGCAGATCCGACGGCATGAGGTTGAGTCACAGCGTTTCGGTTCTCAGTCTTCTGAGCCGACTAAGTTGATAGAAGTTGCGTACAAGGGTGCCGATCCTCAAAAAGTAGAAGTTATCTTGCAGGAACTGGCTAAAGGCTACCTGAGATACAGTCTTGAAGATCGTAAAACTCGCATTGGTGGCGGTGTTCAGTTCATCGAAGATCAACTTCCCAGCCTACAGCTTCGCGTTAACGATTTAGAAGCGGAACTACAGGCACTGAAGCAGCGTTATCGGATTACTGACCCAACCACAGAAGGCGCGGAGCTATCTAAGCAGGCTCAAGAGGTTCAGTCCCAACAGTTAGAAACACAGCGTAACTTAGTAGAGCAACAAGCACTTTTTCAGCGTTTGCAGGCACAGCTTGGTGCGACACCAGAAGTCGCATTGGCTGCCGCTTCGTTGAGTGAAAACACAAGTTATCAGAGCCTCGTTGCCGAATTGAAAAAGGTGGAAGCCGAGCTTGCAGCTAAATCAGCTCGGTATAACGATGCTAGCCCGGTGATTCAGGCAATTAAAGAACGCCAGAGGAAATTAGAGCAGCTTTTGGCAACTGAAGCACGTAAGAACTTGGGTTTAAGTGGTTCTGGTGCGTCTATTGATCCTCGTGTTCTATCGTTTCAAAATGCGCTGCGCGTGGACTTGATCAAACAGCTAGTGACTGCTTCTAACACAGCGCAACAATTACAAGTACGAAAGCAGGCGATCGCTCAATCGCAGGTTTTTCTAAATCAAAAGCTTCAAGAATTTCCGGTTGTCGTGCGTCAGTATACAGGTCTCAGCCAACGGCTGGAGCTTGCCAGAACAACATTGAATCAATTTTTGACCCAGCGTGAAACGCTGCGGATTGAGGCGGCCCAGAAAGAGGTTCCATGGGAAATTGTTTCGGCTCCCACTATTGATCGAGACAGTGCGAACAATCCGATTCCCTCTGCCAACGTAGAACCGAAGTTCTTGATTGTGGCGCTAGGAGCCTGCTTAGTACTTGGGCTAGCCGTCGCTTTACTCAAGGAGAAGTATCAGAATCGGTTCTACAGCGCTGAGGATATGGAAGGTGCATTAAAACTACCGCTTCTCGGTACGATCCCCTTCCACAAAGGCTTAAGTCAGGGTACTGGTTCTCTGACAGCTCCGCGAGCAAGTGCGTTTTCAAAAGCATTCAGTTCCCTTTATACCAACATCCGCTTTCTCGGTTCCAAGCCGTCAGCCCGCTCTTTGATTATTAGCTCTGCTGAATCTGGTGATGGCAAAACAACCACTGCTTTGAACCTGGCTCTCGAAGCGGCTTCAATGGGACAGCGTGTGTTACTGGTTGATGCAAATTTACGTTCACCTCAGGTTCACTCACTTCTTAGTCTGCCCAACTCTGCAGGTTTGAATGAAGTGCTGGCAGGCAAAACAGAGGTTGAGCAGGTAATTCAACGAGCGCCCGCAGACAGCAATCTCTCTGTCTTAACGTCTGGTCAATCCTTGATGGATTCGGGTCGTTTGCTTGCTTCCAAAGAAATGCAGAACTTGATGCAAAAGCTGCGTGATCGCTTCGATCTTGTGGTTTATGATACGCCTGCACTTTCAGAGTTTCCTGACGCTAATTTCCTGGCTGATCAGTCCAACGGGTTTATCTTTGTGGCTGGCGTTTCAAAGACAAAGCGCTCTAGATTAACCCAAGTCTTAGCAGAGATGAACAAATTTCGACTCTCTATCCTGGGTCTTGTCCCGAACCATCCTGGTAAAAGCAGAGCTAATGCCTACAGCCAGCCAAATCAGTACGGACAGAGCTATGGAGAAAAACCAACCTTGCTAGAAAACCTTAAAATTCTCAAGCCGAGTGAATCAGCCGCTGAACGATCGGGTGACACTTCCCGCTAGGCAATTCGTGACTTGATTCACAATTTGTCTTAGTCTAGAGCTGTCGATCGAAGCGCTATTTAGCACGGGTGGGAGTACCAAAATCTTTGTGATGTATCAACTGCTCAATTTTTTATTGTTGACGGTTTCTCTCTTCCTGGTCATTCCAATCGTTGTTCTGTTTGTTGAATGTCTTGCAGCCGTCATCGCAGACAGACAAAAAACTACAGAGCTGTTGCCGGAGCGACCGCGCATTGCTGTTTTGGTGCCAGCGCATAACGAGGCAACAGGCATTAGTGCCACACTGAAGGGAATACTGCCACAGTTGACAAGTCACGATCGCCTGCTTGTGGTAGCTGACAACTGTTCCGATGAAACTGCCGCCGTTGCGCGAGCTTTTGATATTGCGGTCATTGAACGGCACGATCTAGCAAAACGCGGCAAAGGCTATGCGCTAGACTTTGGGCTGAAATTTCTTGCCACCGATCCGCCTGATGTCGTGGTGGTAGTGGATGCTGATTGTTTAGTTGCAGAGGGTGCGATCGCAAAAATCTCGCAGCTGGCAGCAACGGAACAACGCCCAGTGCAAGCACGTTATTTGCTCGCACCGCCCGTGAATGCTAATCCTGGGGCGGCGGTTTCGCTCCTCGCTTTTACAGTAAAGAATTTAGTGCGTCCATTAGGGTTAGCGCAACTGGGGCTGCCCTGCCTTTTGACCGGGACTGGTATGGCGTTTCCCTGGTCTGTCATTAGGAATGCTTCCCTCGCTAGCAGCAATATAGTGGAGGATATGCAGCTCTCTGTCGATCTCTTAATCGCTGGCTCTCCTGCATTGTTTTGTGCTGATGCCGAAGTCACTGGCTTATTGCCCCAGCAGCAGCATGCTGCCAAAAGCCAGCGAACCCGATGGGAGCATGGGCATCTGCAAACGCTACGCACCCAAGTGCCACGGCTACTTAAAGTATGGGTTAAACAGAGGCGGTTTGATGTTCTGGCGATCGCGCTTGATCTATGCGTTCCTCCACTCTCGCTCTTGGTAATGCTGTGGCTGCTCCTTACAGCCGCCGCGATCGTGGCGGGTCTAACGCTAAAGCTTTATGCACCATTGCTGGTGTTGGCATTAGAAGGGCTGCTAATCTTAGTTTCAGTTATTACTGCCTGGGCAAAATTTGCAAGAAATACCCTACCGCTAGCCGCTCTATTATCGGTACCAGGTTATATTCTTTGGAAAATACCGCTCTACCTGACGTTTTTGGTCAAACCGCAGACTAAGTGGGTACGTACGGAACGAGATGTAGCAGATTCTCAAGAGCTTTAGCAGCTAAAGATAGTGCTATTGAACCAGTCAGAGTGGGTAAGCCACTCTAAGCAAGCTACTGGTTTGCAAAGAGTTTTAGGTTTCCTGGCAGTCGTCTGCAATATGTCATAGGCGATCGTCCGTTCTACCCTAGAAGCCTCACTAAAACTAAAGCAGAAATCTGACAAAGGTAAATTGGTGGATGTAATTGCATTGGCGATCGATCAGTACAGCTTAC
>DATNQS010000510.1:0-2930 GCA_036703925.1 Candidatus Sericytochromatia bacterium | reverse complement strand
CGCTCGGGACTTTTGAAGTGATAGCCCAGCTTATCGACAATGAGGCGATCGTTGATTTGCAGCGTCGGCAACATCGAGCCAGAGGGAATATACCGTGCCTCTGCCACAAACGTCCGAATGCCAAACGCTAGCACTGCGCTTAGTCCGATCGTTTTGAGTCCCTCTAACCAGGGGTTCTCAGTGGTTTTCTGAGGTGGCTTTTCATCTGATACCTTGCTTTGTACGCGTGTCATAGAGAGTCAAATGTAAAAAAATCAAAAATGTGAGCAAAAGAGTCGCTGACTTGTTATGGCATTTAATACTTGCCGTGCAGTACAGGCAGTGTCGTTAATCCATCACAATATAAATGCAACTGTAAACCATCTCATCGCTTATTTTGGTATCTAGCTCATTATGGCGATGATTTTTCCGTCTTGAACGATTCCGCTCCAAACAAATCACTGTGACTAGCATGGTAGCTAATTCTTCGCTTCTGATCCGCAACGCCCGCATTTTGCTGCCTGATGGCGACTTTATTGATGGCGATGTGCAAATACAAGAAGGCACGATCGTCCAGGTCATCAATGCCCACAATGCAGACACCCAGCCACCCGTCTCCACTAATGATGCCGTTAGAGAGATTGACGCACAGGGCTTGACTTTGTTGCCAGGAGTCATCGATCCGCAGGTACACTTCCGCGAACCGGGGCTGGAACATAAAGAAGATTTGTTTACCGCTAGCAGTGCTTGCGCGAAGGGTGGCGTGACTTCCTTTTTGGAAATGCCGAATACGAAGCCACTGACCACCACGCAGGCAACGCTGGACAGCAAACTGCAACTTGCCGCGCAAAAGTGTTTGGTGAACTACGGCTTTTTTATTGGTGCAACAGCAGAGGTACTGCCCGATTTGCTTGAGGCAAACCCCACTCCAGGCATCAAGATCTTTATGGGGTCGATGCATGGTCCGTTGCTGAACGATCAAGAGGAAGGGCTAGACAAAATCTTTGCCTATGGCGATCGCCTGATTGCCGTCCATGCCGAAAATCAGGCGCGGATTACAGAACGGCGACAGCAGTTTGCAGGCAATACTGATCCAGCGGTTCATTCACAGATTCAAGACAATCTGGCAGCCCTACAGGCGACGCAGCTTGCACTCAAGCTGTCGAAAAAATATCAGCGACGGCTCCATATTCTCCATATGTCTACAGCTGAAGAAGCAGATCTGTTGCGACAGGAGAAACCTGCTTGGTTAACGGCAGAAGTCACGCCTCAGCATTTGTTGCTCAACACTAGCGCCTACGAGACGATCGGCACGCTGGCGCAAATGAACCCACCGCTTCGATCGCCCCATGACAACGAAGTTCTCTGGCAAGCGCTCCTGGATGGCGTGATCGACTTCATTGCGACCGATCATGCGCCCCACACGCTAGAGGAGAAAGCCCAAACCTATCCCAATTCGCCGTCTGGGATGCCCGGTGTAGAAACATCGTTGCCGTTAATGCTGACCCAGGCAAAGCAGGGACGCTGCACGGTTGCCCAGGTAGCAAATTGGATGTCTACTGCGGTCGCTAAAGCCTATCGGATTCCAAAGAAGGGTGCGATCGCCCCTGGCTATGATGCCGATCTGGTGCTGGTTGACCTGGATACCTACCGTCCAGTATTACGCGAGGAGCTGCAAACGAAGTGCAAGTGGAGTCCGTTTGAAGGCTGGAGTCTGACGGGCTTTCCAGTGGTGACAATTGTGGGTGGTCAGGTTGTCTACGATCGCGGCACCATCGACGCTGAAGTGCGTGGGAAAGCCCTACGCTTTGACGCTTGATGATGAACCCTAAAAAGTGATGACTCTAGATCAATTGCTCTAAGTAGCTAGGCGTATTTATTCATAAGACGTATCTCGACTTCGCATCCGACTGAGCGCCCTTCAGCGGGAGCGCTCAGGTCGCAAGCTCACGCCGAAGTCTCAATGCTCTTAGTCCTGCATATAGGCGGGTTGAGCACAGTCGAAACTCGGTCTCTAAGTGGTGCTTAATTTAGCTCTCCTACTTATCTTGTCTAAGAAAGACTCCATTTTCTAGGTGTCACCTTTCAGGTCATCTGTGCTTAGTCATAAGCGATACTGGCGTTTCTTAGTGCTCATTATTACTCAGCAAGCCTAATATTAAGTGCTGTCAAATCTTTCTTTTTCTAACAACTGTGCTGCAAGTTGCTCTCTAGAATAGTGTTAAGCATTCCAGTATTGTCATGCCATGAAAGCAAGAATCCCTAACCAAGAAGTTGAAAGGCTCGAAGCACTCAGGGCATACAACATTCTGGATACTCCTTCTGAGCAAGTTTATGATGACATCACGACGCTAGCTGCTTTTATCTGTGATGTACCGATCGCTCTGATTAGTTTAGTGGATGTCGATCGCCAATGGTTTAAGTCTAAAGTGGGGCTAAACGTGAGCGAAACCCCTCGTGATGTCTCATTCTGTGCCCATGCGATTTTAAACAAAGGCACAATGGTCATTAATGATGCGCTTAACGATGAACGTTTTGTCAACAATCCGCTGGTCACCTGTGCCCCTAATGTCCGTTTCTATGCAGGCGTGCCGCTGACTACCCCTGATAACCAAGAGATTGGTACATTGTGTGTCATTGATCACCAGCCGAAAGAATTATCGGAAGCTCAAAAGAAAACGTTAGAAGCACTCGCCCGCCAAGTAGTAATGCAGTTGGAACTACAGCGAGTCTCTTCGCGACTGGCAAAAGCTTTAGAGATGATCGAACGAATGGAAGGGCTGATTCCAATTTGTTCGTACTGTAAGGGCATTCGTGACGATCAGGGCTATTGGTCTAGTGTCGAGAAGTTTATCGAACAGTTCTCAGACGTAGAGTTTACTCACGGCGTTTGCAATACTTGTATGCGAAGGCATTTTCCAGAAGTTGCTGATGTTTTGCTGACCGGAAGT
>DATNQS010000509.1:0-9407 GCA_036703925.1 Candidatus Sericytochromatia bacterium | reverse complement strand
AGCGTAAAAAGAAGATGCTGGCATAGTGCTCGTCTCAGTTGCTCCAGGTAAGAGTGGGCTTCAGTCAGCTTGCTAATAGTGTTCCCGCCATTGACGACTAAAGAACATCCCTTAGAGTTCCGTTACGTCCTCTAATACATTGGCGTTTGGATGCATCTTCCGGTTGATTAGCTACAGAGCTGCGATCGTGGTTAAGCTGTATGAACTTGATGGGTGTAAGTATAAGTACAAACTTGCAGATAAATGAGTGACCAGAATCAGACGCTAGGTTAACCTACATCACTTGTAGGTCAATTTCCTGATGTTTTTGAAGTCTGGTGTTCATCTTCATGAAGGCTTTGAACGGCTACTTGTTTCCATTACAGGTGTATGAAGCTGAAATCCAGAAAAATTGCTGCAAGTTTATAGAAGCTTTACTTACAGCAGCACTCAGAAAACATGAGTCAAGCGTTAAAAAGGCTACTCAGAATTCAGAACATAAGAGCTAGGCACTAGGAGCTAAAAAGCCTATCACTAAGGGTCTCAGGCTCAGATATGCATTTCATTTAGCGATGCTAGTTGCTGGCTGAAGAGTTGTTATCAGGGTCAGTTTTTCTATGCTCTCAATGCTTTCTAGTGTTTTACGTAGGCTAGTTAGGAAGCAAGCAGGGATCACTCGTTAGGGGTCTTCACTAACACCGCGCTTTAACTACATGGCACTGAAATAAGCAAGAATTGCTCAGGAAAGTCCCCGCTTCTTCACGTATCCGAGGATCTGGAACGCTTTGAAGTAGTAGCAATCTCTCCCCTAGAACGCAAGACAATTTCATAGCAAAAGCTAGCCACGAGAGTTTGTACCGTGACTAGCAGTTTGTACTTAATTCAGTGTTAATCAGTGTGCGGCAACGTAATGTTACTACACCGTCACAAAGTTTATGATGCGCGCGAAGCTGTCTGCTTGCAAGCTTGCGCCGCCTACCAACGCACCATCAATTTCAGGCTGCTGTATGATTTCGTCAATGTTATCGGGTTTGACCGAACCGCCGTATTGAATCGGCACGTCAGGATTGGTGAGCTGTGCGCGGATTAGCCCTATGACACGGTTTGCTTCAGATGATTGACACGTTTCGCCAGTGCCGATCGCCCAAATTGGCTCATAGGCGATGACCAAATTCGTCTGGTCGATCTCATTGAGAGCACCTTCAAGTTGGCTCAAGATGACGGATTCTGTTTCACTACTGTCTCGTTGCTGTTTTGTTTCACCTACGCAGAGAATGGGAGTCAAGCCAGCCGCTTGTGCTGCATGCAAGCGTAAGTTCACTGTTGCATCTGTTTCCCCAAAATACTGCCGCCGTTCGCTGTGTCCCACAATGACATAGCGGACTCCAAGCTCGGTGAGCATGGGGGCAGCAATCTCTCCTGTATAGGCTCCAGATGTTTCCCAGTGGACATTTTGGGCGCCTAGACGAATCAAACTGCCGTGCAAAGACTGGGACAGACTGACCAATGCCGTGAAAGGAACGCACAGCACGACTTCTCGATCGTCTGCCATCTCGTTAAGATGAGGCATCAAACCCTGGAGAAACTCCATTGCTTCTGCCTGGGTTTTATACATTTTCCAGTTGCCAGCTATAACAATTTTTCGCACGGGTCGTTGTTTGGGGGTGAAGGCATCATTTATTGCATCCTCCAGTTTAAGGCTTCGTGTGCCCAACCGAACCAGTTTGCGATCGAGCTGAATGAGCGCACCGCTTGTAACAAGTAGCTAAAGACAGATGCTACAGGGCTAGCAATAGGCTGTAGCCATCAACTTTCACTACCGCTGCACTAAATTACTGCTGCACCAAAAGCTTTTGTACAACCAAAATCTGAGTCTGACGTATAGGAGAGCGCTAACGCACCCAGGCACCGATCGACTGCCCGTTCGAGATCTTCTAAAAAGTAAGGTTTGGTGACGCAATCACTACAACCTGCTTGCAGCAGCTTTCGGTGATCAGCTTCTCTTGTAAGAGCCGTCACGGCAATGACGGGAATCTTAGCTGTGATTACATTGCGTCGTAGATGGTGCAAAACCTCGAACCCACTTAAATCAGGTAGTCGGATATCTAGCAGAATCAAATTCGGTCGCCGGGTTTGCGCTAGCGTTAGGGCAGTCTTACCATCAGGCGCAGCTAACAAGGATCGATCAGCACGTGCCAAGGCTTGTGTGAGCAGCAACAAGTTGTCATCATCATCATCGACTGCCAGAATCAGGTGCGTGCTGACAATTGCCTGCTGAAGGGTGTGTGATCGAAAATCCATACATTTCAATAAGAAAAGAGCAGGAAAGCAGAAGCAGAGAGACATGGCGAACGCAAGCATACACTGGCAGAAATCTTCGTGTACTGAATGTGTCTATGCTGAACTGTGACTGCTAAAAGTGCAAAAGCAAACGCTCTTTTACAGTCTAATGCTAAATCTTAATTTTAGTTTAATTTTAAAAGCTGCATGATTTGCTTTGTTTCTACTAAGAGATCTTGCGATCTTGAATCTATAGATATGCTGTTAGAAGGTGGTTCAAGAAATTCTGTGTACAAAGATACCAAAGCGGATTTACTGCTTACTTTAGTCGTGCCATCGTCGCTTCATTCACGCTCGCTACCTGACAAATATGCTAAACGGTTAACTGATTGAAAGCCAGCAAGAAAGCAGAGGCACGATCGCTCGGAAGACATGAATTTGTTGTCGATCGCCTATTCAAACAGGGAACTAAAAGGGAGAACGTTTATGGCTATTGCTACGATTAATCCGGCAACTGGAGAAACAGTGAAAGTGTTTGAGGCGCTAACACCTCCACAAATTGAGCAAGCATTGGCGTTGGCACAACAGACGTTTGAGCAGTATCGGCACACAACCTTTGAGCAGCGATCGCAGTGGCTCCATGCTGCTGCTCAAATTTTAGAGGCTGAAGAGGAGACGTTTGCCAAAATGATGACCCTAGAGATGGGCAAACCACTGCAAGCTGCGATCGGTGAAGTGAAAAAATGTGCGGCTGTGTGCCGTTTCTATGCCGATCATGCTGCTGAGTTTCTGGCTGATGTTCCAGTGCAAACCGATGCCAGTCTCAGCCTTGTACGCTATCAGCCGATCGGCGCTGTCTTAGCCGTCATGCCCTGGAACTTTCCCTTCTGGCAGGTGTTTCGCTTTGCGGCTCCAGCGCTCATGGCAGGCAATGTGGGCTTGCTTAAACACGCTTCTAATGTGCCTCAGTGTGCGCTAGCGATCGAGTCTATTCTTCACCGAGCAGGCTTTCCAAAGGGCGCATTTCAGACTTTGTTGATTGGTGCAGACCAGGTTGCAGATCTGGTAATGGACGATCGCATCAAAGCCGCTACCCTTACAGGCAGTGAGCCCGCCGGCGCAAGCCTGGCAGCCATAGCCGGAAAGCAAATTAAAAAAGTTGTGCTAGAGCTGGGCGGTAGCGATCCCTTTATTGTGCTAGCCAGTGCTGATCTGGAGGCTGCGATCACTACTGCGGTAACAGCACGGATGCTCAATAGTGGACAGTCGTGCATTGCTGCCAAGCGCTTTATCGTGGCAGACACCCTCTACGACGAGTTTGAGACACGACTGGTTGAGAAATACCAGGCGCTTAAAGTCGGCGACCCCATGCTGCCTGATACTGACATTGGTCCACTAGCAACACCTGGTATTCTCAAAGACCTGGATCAGCAGGTGCAGACCGCCACCCAGCAAGGTGCGCGAGTGCTAATCGGTGGCAAACCTGTGGGTGGTGCTGGTAACTTCTATCCGCCGACGATTCTGACGGACATTCCCGTTGATAGCTCTACGGCTCAAGAGGAATTGTTTGGTCCTGTAGCAATGTTGTTTCGCGTGGCGAACCTGGGTGAGGCGATCCAACTTGCTAACAGCACCTCCTTTGGGTTAGGAGCTAGTGCCTGGACAACTGATCAAGCAGAACAAGACCGCTTGACGCATGAACTAGAAGCTGGCTCAGTCTTTATCAACAGCATGGTCAAATCGGATCCACGCCTGCCCTTTGGCGGCATTAAGCGATCGGGCTTTGGACGCGAACTCAGCATTCAAGGCATCCACGAGTTTGTCAACATTAAAACCGTCTGGGTGAAGTAGGCGGGAAGGAGGAGGGGTAAAAGGGTGCTGGAGTGAAAGGGTAATGGAGTGCACTGCAACGCTCTATATACCCTTTCTAGCTTCTAACCGCTAAGGCAAATGTCAGCAATGCACAACATTTTCCCTTTTATAGCTGTGTTCTTTGTAACAAAATGAAAGGGCGATCGTTTGAAACGTGTTAAGAAAGGGGTTGGGGTCGATCGCCGTTCCAGCAGACGAGTGTAGTGAGGTATCGCTAAAGGGTGGGCGATCGGTTAAACGATACGTCAAGAGCGCGTAACGGTTCGGTGAAGGGCATACTTAGTTTTTGTGATGAGGGCAAGAATCATGGGTCAGATGAATACTGCTGAACTGTTAGTGCGCTGCCTGGAAAACGAAGGTGTGCGCTATATCTTTGGATTGCCAGGCGAAGAAAATCTGCATGTGCTGGAAGCCCTAAAGCACTCGTCGATTCAATTCATTACCACCCGTCACGAACAGGGAGCAGCGTTTATGGCAGATGTCTATGGACGGCTGACAGGCAAGCCAGGGGTCTGCCTCTCGACGTTAGGACCGGGCGCAACCAATTTAATGACAGGCGTTGCCGATGCGAACCTCGATCGTGCGCCCCTAGTCGCCATTACAGGACAGGTGGGCACCGATCGCATGCACATTGAATCACACCAATACCTCGATCTGGTGGCGATGTTTGCTCCTGTGACTAAATGGAACGCCCAAATCGTACGCCCCAGCAACACACCAGAGATTGTGCGAAAAGCGTTTAAGATTGCTCAGGCAGAGAAACCGGGAGCCGTTCATATCGACCTGCCAGAAAACATTGCAGCAATGACTGCACCTGGAAAACCCCTTGTGAAGGACAACAAAGAAAAAACCTATGCGTCGTTTCAAAGCATTGAAAAGGCAGCAGACTTTATTTCTCGGGCAGTAAATCCACTGATCCTTGTCGGTAATGGTGCCATTCGAGCAAACGCCAGCGAGGGGCTAACCGAATTTGCTACACGGTTAAACATTCCGGTTGCCAACAGTTTCATGGGCAAAGGTGTCATTCGCTATACCCATCCGCTTGCACTGTGGGCAGTAGGCTTGCAGCAGCGTGACTACATTAGCTGTGGGTTCGATCGCGCTGATCTCATTATTTGTGTTGGTTATGACCTGATCGAGTATTCGCCCAAAAAGTGGAATCCCGATGGCTCCATTCCCATCATCCATATTGGCGCAATGCCAGCCGAAGTAGATAGCAGCTACATTCCTGCTGCCGAAGTGGTCGGCGATATTTCAGATTCACTGAGAGAGATCTTATACCGTGCCGATCGCGCCAATAAGCCAGATCCCCACGCGCTAGACCTACGCACCGACATCCGCAACGATTACGTGCAATATGCGAAGGATGATGGTTTTCCCATCAAACCGCAAAAGGTCGTCTACGATCTGCGGCAGGTCATGGCACCCGAAGATATTGTCATTTCTGACGTAGGTGCTCATAAGATGTGGATGGCACGGCACTATCATTGTGAGCAACCCAACACCTGCATCATTTCTAACGGCTTTGCAGCAATGGGCATTGCGATTCCAGGGGCGATCGCCGCTAAACTGGTGCATCCCGAACGGCGGATCGTTGCTGTCACGGGCGATGGCGGCTTCATGATGAACTGCCAGGAACTCGAAACAGCGCTGCGGATTGGCACGCCTTTCGTCACACTAATTTTTAATGACGGTGGCTACGGCTTGATTGAATGGAAGCAACAAAATCAGTTTGGTAGCTCTGCCTTTATCAAATTTGGCAATCCCGACTTCGTAAAATTTGCCGAAAGCATGGGCTTGAAAGGCTACCGCGTCGAATCCTGCCTGGATCTAATTCCCATTCTTAAAGAGGCACTAGAACAGGATGTGCCTACGGTCATTGATTGCCCTGTGGACTATCGAGAAAACCTCCGCTTTACTCAGCGCGCTGGTGATTTAAGCTGCCCAATTTGAGAGCCAGTTTTGAGAGCGAGTAACGTTTGATTGGTCAGATCAAATTCCAGCGTCGCTTACCTACTGCAACAAGTGAGCAGTGATTTTTGCAAGCTCTGTCAGTTCCCAAAGCCTTAGCAGTAGGAACCTAGAAGCACTAGATGCGTCTACTTTGCCAGCAGGGAATTGTCGATCGCAGTCCTGATCCCACTGCATAGCACTCGATCGACTGCAATTAACGTGATGGCTAACTAGAAGGCTAAAGGCAATGAGTACAACAAAAGTTTTGGGATTGGCTGGAGTGACAATGGCAACATTCCTCACTTCTGTAGTGCAGCCTGCAATGGCGCAACGAGTCTGCATTGAGTCAGAGTCAAATGGCAGAATTGTTTGTGGCAGAGTTGTCAATGATTATCGTTACAACAACCGTGATGATGATCGCTACAACGATCGCTATGACAGCCGCTACAACAACCGTAGTAATGATGCCAGCAATTTTGATGAGCGCTTTTATTTGATGGCTTATCCAGACGTGAGAGCTGCGATCAGGCGTGGACAAGTTAGAGATGCGTACACACACTATCAACGTGCTGGGCGGTTTGAGGGTCGCTTTCCGCGCTTTAATGAAGCGAGCTACCTGGCAAGGAACCCTGATGTTGCAGAGGCTGTGAGGCGAAGAAGTGTTCGCAGCGGCTACGACCACTGGCTTAGAACTGGGCGTTTCGAGGACCGCAAACTTTAGATAATGTCCTGCTATCGGCTCTTTCCTGCTGTAGTAGCTGTTATATGAGGTTCTACTCTTTCATGTGTTCTCTGCTGCTCACTTCATAAACCAGTTTGGCTTTTTGGAGCTTGAAGAGTAGCATGGCATCTATGCATGAGGTTTGAGGACTTTGTGCGGCACTGCTGCTTATGTTTTGAGTATGACTAGAGAACCAGGAACACCTGACCGCAAGCCGCTGGGGCGATCGCCAAAGCCTAGAGATGAAACGTTGCCGAGGCGGTCAGCGTCTCAGCGTCTGCCTGTGACTTCGGTGTCTCAGCCACCTTCTCAGGCAAATGGAGCCGCTATACCTGCGCGATCGCGTGCGATGCCGCCACCACCGCCTAGACCGTCTCAACAGCCAAAGCCACGATCGGTTGACGTACTACCCGAGCAAGAGCGTTCGCCGTTGGAGCGTAGAGTGAGGCGAGCCAAGTTACCGCGTCGATGGCTGCGCTGGCTATATAACTGGAAGTTGTGGCTTTTAGCAACGGGTATTGGTTCTGTGGGCACAGGGTTGCTGGCGCTAGCGCTGTTGCTGCAAATGCCCGGTTTGCCCAACTGTCCAGCGATTTTTTGGCCCCTGGCTTCGGCATCGTTGCGCTTTGAATGTGCGCGGCTGGCAGCCAGCAAGCAGACCTCAAATGATTTATTGGAGGCGATCGCCCTCATTGATTCACTGCCTAACGATCACCCGCTACGAGATGAAGCCGATCGTCTGGTCGAACTGTGGTCGTTAGAAGTGTTGAAACTGGCAGAAGCAGCTTTCAATGCAGGCAAGCTGAATGAGGCGATCGCCTCAGCCCGACGACTATCGCCCAAGGTTTCTGCCTACGAGTTGGTGGAAGAGCGGGTACAACGCTGGCAAGCCATTTGGTCTAAAGCAGAGGGACTTTACCGAAAAGCAGAAGAGTCCTTACGTGAACTCGATTGGCGAGAGGCGTTTTCTTCTGCTGTGCGCCTGCTAGAAGTGGAAAATACGTTCTGGCAAACGACCAAGTACAACGAGCTAACAGGTAAAATCAACGGTTCGCGGGACGATGGCAATACGCTGGGTCAAGCGCACCGACTCGCTGACGAGGGCGGACTCACCAATTTGCTAGAAGCCATCAAGCTGGCACAGTCGATTAAGCAGACTAGCTATGTGCATCAAGCGGCTCAGAAGGCGATTGGAGGGTTTGGGCAGAAGATGGTCGTCCTAGCACAGGTGCTGCTCGATCGGCGCGATTTGCAAGGTGCTTTGAATGTACTGAGTAAGATTCCTGATATCGCCAAGTTGAAAGAGCAAGTGAAAGACATGACAGTGCTGGCAAATGCTCAGTCTCAAGCCTGGCTGAATACGATACCCGATATCGAAGAAGCCATTGCCCAAGCACAGCGCGTTCAATCCAATCGTCCACTTTATCGCAAGGCACAGCAGTTCATTGTTCGCTGGCAGCTTGAGATTGAAGCGATCGCACAACTGGAAAAGGCGCGGATTCTTTCGCAACCTGGCACTGTTAATGATCTAACAGCCGCGATCGCCGAAGCCTCTACTATTCCGCGTTCCAACCCGCGTTGGGACGAAGTGCAGCAGCAGATTCAGACTTGGTCAGCGCAGATTCAAACCATTGAAGACCGTCCTATTCTCGATCAGGCAGATCAAATTGCAGCGCAGGGCGATCTTGCGTCCTTACAGGCTGCCGCTGCTCAAGCTAACCAAATTGCTCAGGGACGCGCACTTTCTAAAGAAGCGAAGGGGAAAGTGCGTATCTGGACAGGGCAGGTTCAGCAGATGCAGGATCAGCCACTGCTTGATCGCGCCAGAGACTTTGCTAATGCTGGCGATCTGACCTCAGCTATTCGGACGGCCGAGCAAATTGGAGCAGGGCGATCGCTCTATGCCGATGCCCAGGTAGACGTGAAGCAATGGCGCAGTCAGCTCCGTGCCCAGGAGCTTCAAGTGCAAGCGCAGCAAAACCTCCAGAATGCTCGTCAGCTAGCTAACTCAGGCTCTCCAGAAGGGTTAGCAAATGCAATCAAGGCTGCTGACCAGGTGCCTACCAGTAGTGCGCTGCGCTCGGAGGCTGACAATGCCATCAATGAATGGAGCGCTCAACTTTTGCAAGTGGCAAGAAGTCAGGCAGTCTATGACGTGCCAGGCGCGATCGCGGTTGCTCAAAAAATTCCTTCCCGCTCTAGCCTTTATGCTGAAGCGCAGCAAGAAATTCAAGCCTGGAAGAACACGATCGGGCAGTAGGCATGGCAAACGGGAGGTGATCTGCGTCTACCGAATGCTTGGAGTGTAAACTGCCAGCCCTCCTGAAAAATATAAGGGCTACTTACTTAACAGTGTTTGAAGCTGTTGTGTTTGCCGCAGCGGCTGAAAGTGGATGTCCCCTTTTGCGAGGGCACGATAAAGAGGAGGATTAAGCTTGATTGCTCGTTGGAGGTAGCTTAAGGCAAGTTGAGTGTTGCCCTTCAGCGCATAGCAACGGGCTTTGCTATACCAGGCATCTGGGTTGTTCGGTTTGCATTGAAGCGATTGATCGAAACTGGCGATCGCCTCATCATAGTGCCCTGTTTGAGTCAGTACCGTGCC
>DATNQS010000508.1:0-11810 GCA_036703925.1 Candidatus Sericytochromatia bacterium | reverse complement strand
GACATTGGCATCGAGATGGATTCTCTATCTGTTGAGGATCAATGGACAAAGTATGAGGAGTTCCGGCGCATCACTGGCTTAAACTACGCCACGCGCTTAACCAGCGGCGGCAAGTCAATTCACGCCCATCTCAAAGCGTTTAAGCACTTACCACTGGAGCAAGCGAACTACCTGAGACGATTGGCGATCGTCGCCTTCATGTCCGATCCAGTGACCGAACGTCCGCACCAACCCATGCGGTTTGCTGGCTTCTGGCGTAAGGAGAAGAAGGCAGAACAGCGGTTACTGAGCCACAGCAGCGATCGCTATACCTACGAGGAACTCGTCAAAGGGTTGTGCTTTTGGTTTACTTATCAAGGCTGGGCATTCCCTGAAACCATCTCCGATATTTGGTGGAAAGAAGTTCTATGCCCCATTTTTCCTAACCACAAGGGGCATGGCGAAGCCGAAAAAGCAGCGCTGGTCAAAGCTGCCTTAGAAGTCGGTCAAGCTGGCTATGAGGCAGCAAAAGCCCAAGCGGAAGCCGAACGACAACAACGGCGCGAGGAGCGCAAACAGCGCTTGCAGGCAGAAGGTAGATCAGAAGACACCAGTCTGACTGATCTGGTTAAAGAAACGTGCGATCGTTTGGGTAAGGATGCCTTCGATCAATACAGCCACAACTGGCAGTTTGAGCCAAGCGGACAGCACGCCAGAGGGCGTTGCTATTGGCATGATTCAACCTCTGGTAACTCTGCCTATATCAGTGGGAAGAAAGGCACTTGGGGCTATGTTTGCCCTGCCTGTACGCACGAAAAGCGGATCGATGCCTTTACCTATTGGCGTTATGCCACCTATGGCAAAGGGGCACCTTTCCCGCGTGGTAAAGACTATGTGGAACAAGCGAAAGCCTTTCTGTCATCGCATGGGGTAGAGGCTCCTACATGGCAGCCACAACAGTCGAAACCATCAAACGTTATTCAACTGCCAACGCAGCGCAGACAGAAGCCTTCTGATGTCTATACGGCTGAGTTTGAGGGCGATCTAAAACTTCTAGAGTCTCTGGAAATCGACGATCGGAAACAAGCACAGGAAGAGGCAGCGCAACAACGACGCGATCGCTACAGGGAAGAAACCGAATGCATCCAGGCTGAGTTAAACGGCCTGCGGATACAGCCCACCATTGTCGGCACCGGGCGCTATATCCCTAAGAACTTGCTCAACCTGCCAGAACAGTCAAGTATTGTCTTACTCAATGCCACGATGGGCAGCGGAAAAACAGCGAATGCGCTGTTAAACATTGTTCAACAGCATAAGGAAGGACATCCCAATGGGACACGGCTGGGAGTGGTACCCAGAAACAAGCTTGGCATTCAATCCGGTCGTATCTTAAACCTGCCTCACCACAGCGAACGACCAGCAGGCGGGGAACTGAAAGATTTTTCTCTCTGCTTCGAGTCGATCTACCTGATCAACTTGGAACAGTTGGGCGCTCGCCCAATTCTGTTGATTGACGAGCCAAGCCAAGTCTTCAAGCAAATCCTGTACGGCGACACTTGCCGCGATCGACATGGTTTTGTCATTGGCACCATGCGGAAGTTGTTCCGGTTGATTGCCATGCTGGATGGTTGGATCGTACTGTCTGAGGATGGCTTGACCAACATTGAGTTAGATTTTGCGCAAACAGCTTCCAAGCTGCCTGTCGTTGAATATCTGGACTTTAAGAAAGAAGTCACACAGCCACGCACTTACGAGATCTACGATTCGCCCACCGTGACCTGGGAGGAAATCCTTATCCGGTTAGAGCGTGGTGAAAATGTTATGGCAGCCAGTGATAACAAACGCTGGCTGGCAGACACAGAACGCTTTCTTGCGAACAATGGCTACAGCAACACCTTCTTTATCACCAGCGATACCAGTCACGAGCCTTGGGTAGAAGCCTGCTTAAAAGACCCTGATGCGTGGATTGCTCAACATAAACCGCGTGTTCTGGGTATCAGCCCAACGGTACAGTCTGGAGTGAGTTTCAACGATAAAGACGGGCATTTTAGCGCCGTCGCGTTGCATCTCACACATTTGGAACCGCGCGATGCCAAACAACTGGGCGATCGGTTGCGAACTGACGTACCCCGGGTTGGATGGGTCGCGGCTAAAGGTTGTGGTGATGACGATGCTTACAGTGGCTCACGACCGGACACAGTTAAGCGCGATCTTCGACGCAATCTAGACGGTGTTGCTAGGCTCACCAATTTTCTTAGCTATGCCGAACAGAAAAGCGACAAAGACACCGACCTGCTCGCCACGCTGCAACAGGTAGATGAGGACTGGGATAACCTCGACAGTGACTTAGGCTGGTATCTACATTTTTTCAGCCAATACAAAGCACGCGAAACTTGGAACAAGCTCAACCTTGCCGATAACCTGATGCAAATCTGGAAAGAGCAAGGGCATGAGGTCATCTATAAGAAACTGGGCAAAATCACCTATCTAGCGGACGAACGGAAAGAGATCCGCGAGACCTTAGACCAGGAAGAATCACAGCGCTGGGCAGAAGCTGACACCGATGACCTTAGCCTGCAAGAGGCTGACACCATATTGTCAACGCTCAAGTTAACGCCAGAAGACCGACGCAAGGCACGGAAACGCAAGCTAGAGGACAAGTTACCCAACACCCCACTTGATACCGCTGAGTTCTGCCTCAAGGTTGCAGTGGCGAAAAATGGGCGGTTCCTGCGGACTGCGGAACTGTTATGGATGACGCAAAATCCAGACGCAGCCAAACATCTTGACCGCTGGAACTGGACGCACCAATTCAGCCGTGCTGCCAGAAACGATCGCATGGTCACAGTGCATCACCTAGCAACGAACAGCGGCAAGGCAAAACTACTCAGTGAATGCCCACTAGAGCCATTTATCGAGGGCAAGGTTACAGAATGGGATAACAACACCCCAGCAGCGATCGCGGTCCATGAGTGGGCTTTGTTTCGAGCCTCAAAGTTCCGACGTACCCTTCGGGTAACGATCAGCGCAAATCACACGCCTAGTAAGACAGTAAATAAGTTACTCAAAAAACTGGGCTACGAAGTGGAAGAGCGATCGCGCAAAGGTAGTAGGGGCGATCGTGACCGGCAGTATTGGATCTCTAACCTGGAAGACCAGGATCGGGAAATTGTCTTAAAAGCCCTTTCAGAGCGGTTCTTAAAGCGTCTTGAAGAAAAGGGGGAGGTTACGCCAGAAGGTTGTGTCCGCAACTCGTATGTAGACAACCCTCAACAGGTTGCGGACACCAACGAGGAAAACTACTGGCAAAACCAGGGAGAGAACGCCAATATTCGACAGATGTGGCGAGCGGCTGGCAGTCCAGAGGCGCGTTACGAATTGCTTAAATTCTTCAAGCTGTCAGTTTTAGAGAAGATCGTCTCGTTAAGTGAGTTGCTTGAAGTCTACGCCTGGTCAAAGGAGTCAGCAGCAGCATGAGCGATCGCCCTTCCTCCCCTCTTCCCACATTGAGCCAGCTCCGCGCCGAATGCCATCGCCTGGTTGATGCCGTCAGCCATCGCCCTGGCTCAATGAAGTTGATGATCGGTATTCACCGCCAGTTGCAACTGTTTGCGGGCTACAAAGCCAATCGTCGAGCACTGTCTCGTCCACCATGACCGCATCCCACAAGCATCAAACGTAGTTAGCAAGGTGCATTCGGTAATCTTTCGTCGGTCAAATTGTCGGCACAGCAAAAAGGAAGGACAAAGTCGGTATGAAAGAATTAGCTCAGAAGCGCTTAGTGCAATTACTTGATCAACAGCAGGCAGATAGCCAAGCCCAAAAGCAGCGGCAAACACAGCAGCAAGTCAAGCGCCAATTGCAAGTGACAAAGGATGGGGCAGCCGTTGAAGGGAGTGAAGAAGCCCAAAATGATGCTCGCCTGCGTACGGGGTGCTATTTCCCGGCAGCCGTCGCACTTAACGGTGCCACAGTGACCCCTGACAAGCTTGTTGCGACCTTCCATGAGCTACAGGCAGGCACAGGCTTTGCCCAAAAAGACATAGAAAACCGTCTAGCAGTGCAAATCACGACGTTAGATTTCATGTTTTACGACCTGTTGACCCGTTCGCACAATGCGCCAAATATTGATAAGGCATCGCGTTTAATCGAGTTAGCGATGCGCTGTCAGGAGCAGTCCAGACGGACGATCACGACGCTGGATAACATCCGCAATCCCAAGAAACCGAGCCAGTTCATCAAGAGCTATGTTGATAAACAGGTCAACCAATTGAAGGTTGAGCAACAGTCCCATACATCTACAGCCTTGGAGTCTTCACCTTATGCCGCGATGGACACTGGCAGCACGGCAACGGCAGCGGGAACTGATTCGGACCTGGCAGCCGTGGCAGTCATCAACGGGACCAATCAGTGCTGATGGCAAGGCAACCAGTGCTCAGAATGCTCTGAAGAGCGGGTGGTATGGTGCCGAACTGCGACAGGCGAAAGCCTTCCTGACTCGACTCGATCGCCAGCGGCGAGAAGAAGTCAAGCACTACTTGGATTCTGAAATTTTTTGAATTTTTCCAAGTGCTGCTGAAAAACGAACTATTCACATAGCCTCACATCCTGACTTTCCCGTGCTGGCTGTGTCGGGCTCAGAAGCTTCGGAAGCCTCATTACCATGCTCAATCATTGGAAACCCCATAACCACTTACGAAGGATGACGCGCTAGAAAAACTTGCAGTCCAGGTGATCGCTCTTCGACTGGATCCGAAAGCCTTGCGACTGCCTATCCCATCTGTTGTTGAACCTTAAGAAAGCTTAAGCTTTTGCAGCATCCAGAGTTTTTAGAGTCACCTTTCGAGGCTAAGGATTACTAAGGATTGCTAAGGTTCAACCCAGACTTCAAATCACCTAAAATTGCAGATAACTACACTTATCTGCAAAAAGGGCTTACTGCCGGGTTAATGATGACAAATGTTGACATTCAGTCGTATGTAGTTGAGGCGATCACACTGTTTGTTCATAAACGGTCTGCAACAGAGGGGGTTTGCTCAGCGACACAGCTTTGTCTCGATGTCATTTAATTTGGCACTACACAATTGATGAACCAGAAAAAGCGATCAGAGATACCTCTGCCAATGTCACAATATTGGACGGAAGTGAGGTAGCCACGAAGCAACTAGCAGGTCAGGAGTTTTGTCAGTCAACCAGGCTAAAGGACAAGGTACTGAAGGTACTGTATGAAATCGGTTGCGATCGGGATTTTTTTATTAACACTCACTGCATGTATTCCAAGTTGGCGTACTAACGAGCATCCGCTGATTGCCGCAGCGAAATCTGGAGATATTAACCGTATTAAAGCAGGCATTGAGGCTGATAACAGTCTAGTGAATCTGAAAAGGGATGATGGGGTTCCTCTTATTTATTTCGCCGCAGTGAATAGGCACGTTGATGTTGTGACTTACTTATTGGATAGGGGAGTAAATGTGAATGATGATGATGAACCTCTTTTACATATAGCAGTCAATACGAACAATCTAGAATTTGTCAAACTGCTGATTAAGCGAGGAGCAAAGGTTAATCTTTCGACTAGAAACGGGAAGTATCTGCCTATTCATGGAGTGTGTAACAGTGAAAACCCCGAAATTGCCAAATTGCTAATTGCTCATGGTGCTAGTGTCTCACCTAAATCTAAGGAAGGGCTAACCCCGTTACATCGATGCCAAAGTAGAGCCGTTGCTGAGGTCCTGATCAAAAATGGGGCAAATGTCAATGCAAAAGATGTGAATGGTTATACTCCACTACATTGGTTTGCAACACCTAGAGAAACTATCGACAGACCAACGATTGAATATTTACTGTCAGAAGGTGCTGATCTCAATGCTAGAGATAATCAAGGTTTAACGGCTCGTGAATTGGCTCAAAAGAGTGAACAATGGGAATTGATTAAAATACTAGATACACGAGTGCAACCAAATCCTTGAGCTTTTTGGGGTTTGGCAGCGATTCGTGCAAAAGTGAGCCACTTTATCAAAATGAAGTCAATTCGATAACTTCTACTAATGCTCACTTTCTTCGTGTTTAGTTGCCGGACATGCAGTAGTGCAGCCAGAACATCGGGGTTTCAGCCACCTGAAACCTGTGAGATTACGTTTGTAATCTGCCCCTTGGCTATACTACTTAGTCCAAAACGAGTCCAAGCTCTGTGTAGTAAGTTTTTTGACTGATTGGCTCCACTTATCGATGCCGAGCAGAAAGAGGGAAATAGCCTTAGCGTGATTTTCTGTACGGCTACTCATTTAACCCCAGACACAATATGACCATGAACCAGCCTGATCATCCTCCAAGTGTCCCTCCTGCTTTGACCGAACTGAGAGCCTTGCGAAGTGACCTCGCGTTAGTTAAAAAAGAGTTGGTGGAGCTGAGAGTAGAGCTAAAGAATCGAAAATTTCCAGATATTAGCGGACAAGTGGCAAAAGGAGTTATTCTAGCTGGCTTGTTTGGGGGTGCTGTGTGGTTCCTTCTGAGCATCCTGCTATTGGGTTTGGTTGGGCGTTAACTGGCTGTGTCGAGTTCAAATGAGTAGTTTCATTCCTGTCGAAATCAGGACAGAATGCAGGCAATCTTAGGACAAAACTGCTCAAAAAGTGAGGACATTGAGCCACGTATGCCGGATTTGCCGTAGTCCTAAAAAACACCTTACAACTACGGATCGAAGCAGCATGAGGGATGATCAAATGTCACGCCCATATACCGTAGTGAGACTAATTGGCACCAAATGAAACCTCCTTTGCATAGTCACTTACTCACTTGATTCAGTAACTACGTAATTCAGTAACCACGTGCTTTAAGCCAATCTTCTGCCGCTTCCCGTAGCAACTCGTTCATGCTTTGGTCTGTTTCAAAGCTGGCTCGTTTCAGCCGTTTATACTGCTGGGTTTCCATGTCGAAACTGATGCGATGCGGGTATGGCTTGCCTTTCTTTTCGGGCAGTGTGACTGGCTCTGCGACCGTGGGCAGCGGTGGCTGCTGCTGGCTTTGCAACTCTGGGTCTAACCCAGCATCATTCACCCATGTATCAGCAACCTGTGGCACCGTGGGCGGTTTCTTGGCAATACGGCTACGTTTCTCTACCACTTGCTTACCTCCATCAGTTTCAAGACTGCTTTTGCCAAGTTTTTAATCTCGGTCGCTGCTGCACTGCTGGGCGACAACTCCATAACCGTGTAGCCAGCGCTGGACTCTGAGAAAACCACACGCTGAGCGATCGCAGTCTTCAGAACTGGTAAAGCATAATCAGCCAGAGCACTATCAATCTCCTTGCCGATCGCGCTGTTGCCGATTCGACGGTTGACCACGAAAGCGGCTTTGATATCGGGCTTGAACTGCTGCGCCTCTTTGACCAGTTCCACTGTCTCTGAAGCTGCCCAGACATCGTAGCTAGACGGTTGAACCGGAATCAGTACCAGGTCAGCAGCGAGGATGGCAGAACGAGCCATAGCGGAGACGCGCGGTGGGGTGTCAATGACACAGTGGTCATAAGCCTCTAACAGTTCTGGTAGGTCGCGGTGAATCGTGTTGCGGGCAAGCCCAATGACGGGGAATGGAGACGCGCTGTCTCTAGCGGCTGCCCAACTGCTAACACTGCTTTGCGGGTCAGCATCAACCAGGAGCACACGCTTTTTAGCCAGGGCGATCGCGTGAGCCAGGTGAATCGATAAGGTTGATTTTCCCGCACCTCCCTTCAGACTGGCAAAGGCAATGATCATTTTCAGTGAGCAAGTGAATCAGTAATCAAGTGATTCTACGCCTGTTAGTTACCTGGTAGGTTTTTTACTTATTCACGTAATCACCCATGCACGTAATTACTGATTCACGTGCTCACTGATTCAAGTAACCACGTAATTATCGAGTCACCAGCAGCGCTAGCTTGTTGAGCCGTTGCTCCAAGTCATCCAGCCGCGATCGCACTGTGACCGCTTTCGACTTCTTCAGGTAGAGTGCGATCGCCTCCTTCATTACTTCGCTGGGAGTCTGCCCGGTCGCCTCACAGATGGCTATAATTTCCCCATGCCAAGCTGGAGGAATGCGACAACCTACTGTTGGCTGCTGACTCATAAGAAAACCTAAAGTGTTAACGGGTTAACAGCGCTAACGCAACTGTCACAACGCATTGACTTTGCAACTGTCACATTTAAGGCAGTTAGTCCAATTTTAGTCCAGTCCGCTAAATGTCTACACACCAAAAAACCAAGAAGGGTTAGCCAGTAGCCACCTCAGCCCTCGAAAACTCGGCTTGTATAGTTGCAGCGTCCGCAACGGTGCAGGGGGATGAAAAAGGGAAAGAGCGGCGGGGAAAGGATTTGAGCGGTTGTGCCAGTTGGAGGTAGATCCAAACTGGAGCGAGCGAGCGAGCTGGCCGTCATGCTTATGAATGGACACGCTGGCGGCAAAAAAAATTGGTTCGCGCTAAACGCGAAAGAGGGAAAAGAGTAAAGAAAAGAGCGCAAAGGGCTACAGAAGAGTCACGCGGAGGCGCAGACAACACGAAAACCGAGGCCGTTGACGCCCCAGTCCGGCTGGAACCCTATGCGAGTGGCAGAACGGCAGCCCGACGGAGAGTCGTCCAACGAGCCGCCGCGCACCAGCCGGTCAAAGCCGTAGCGTCCGTCTATCCAGGCACTACCGTCAGTGGGTCTGTAGCTCTGATAGAGGCCTAGCGAATGATCCAGGCGCCAATGATCCAGGCACCATTCCCCGACATTCCCATGCATGTCGTATAAGCCAAACGCATTCGGTGGAAAACTGCCAACATCAGTGGTTTGCTCCCGATACACGCCTCTCGGTCCCTGATCGTAAAAACCTGAATATGTCATGCCTAGAATTTTCGCATCAGTCCCACGATAGTTCGCTAAGTCGGTCGTGATGGTGGCACCAAAATGAAACGGCGTTGTCGTACCAGCCCGACAGGCATATTCCCATTCCGCTTCACTCGGCAGGCGATAGGTGCGCCCAGTTTTACGAGAAAGCCGCTCGCAAAACTCCACAGCATCATGCCAGGCTACCCGTTCAACCGGACGCTTCGCGCCCTTGAGTTTGGAAAGATTAGCATCAAGTTTTTGCTTTACCTGTGGCAAGCCTGCCACAGCCTGCCACTGTGCTTGCGTCACGGCATACTTCCCCATCAAGAAGCGCTTGATCATCACTGGATGCTGCGGACCTTCATCACCAGAGCGCTCCTTTTCGCTCGCTGGCGAACCCATTTGGAAGGTGCCACCGGGCAGCGACACCATTATTAGCTCGTTGCCACCGCCCAGGTCTTCCGTGAAGTACTGCGCTTTGCTTTGTTGGCGTTTTGTTTCCTTACCCTGGGCATTGACGCTGACCACCTCAAACGCAAAGGTCTGTAGCACTGGTGCCGCAACCGTGGACGGAGCCGTGGACGGCAATGAGGCGGGAGCTGACGCACCAGGCGAGGAAGATGACGAGGCCGTGGGCATTGGTGAGCGTAGCGGGGGCAGGCACGCTTTCACCAGCAGGGCACTACCCAAACCGGCTCCAACCAAGCCAGCCTCAACCAGTTGTCGTCGAGTCAGCACCAGCGGCAGTGATGGCGCTACTATTTGCCCACCGCCCCGACTGGACGCACCCGCTTGCGTACCCGTTCTGGCTGGCTGACGTTTACGCCTTGTCCCTAGCGGCAACTGAGCCAGCCGACGAATACCGTTGCTCGCCTCTGAATCGGCGGGAGAAACCGCTAAGACACGAATCCACAACTGCGCTGCAAGTTCTAAGTCGCGCTCCGTCTCAGCGCTATAGGCGTCCATTTTCAGGGTTGCCGCATCCCGCAAGGTGGCCTGTCGCGGCAGCAGAATCAGATGGTACTTGGCAGCCGGTTCCACCGTGGCATAGGGCGTCTGTCGTGGCTTCCCATGCTGTCGGTTCACGGCTGGTACCGCCTCGCGTAAGAACGCATCTAGGCGCTCAACCGTCGCACAGTTCCCTTCGCCTTGCAGCCGTAAACCCCGCAATAAGGTATGCGTGAAGGCACCCTGCTGCAAGCCTTCGATTTCGTAAGAGGCTTCGCGAGGACTACAAGAGAACAGCGTTACCACCCCCTGCGGCACCTCTTCACCGACACCCAGCCCGGCTCTCCCGCCTTGACTCCGGCAGGCATCGAGCAGCAACACCACATTATCCGCCCCACTCCGCCGTAAGCGCTCGGTCAGGTAGTTAATGGGAATCGCACTTCTGACCACATCACCTGGATCACCGTCCAGCGGCAGCAAGTAGTCCCGGTCTTCATGCCGCAGTCCCTGTCCCGCAAAGAAGCACCAGAGGTTGTCACCCGTTTCCAAAAATGGTTGCTCAAACCGCACCCGGAGAAAGCGATTCAGGGTAGTGAAGGTGGGTGTGGCATCCAGCGGTGGTCCGTGATCCTGGACAATGGGTGGCGCGTCATCGGCAAAATAGTAGACTTGCTGGAAGTGGACTTCGTCGCGGAAGTAAACACGCATGGCTGCGGCATCCCGCACGGCAAATTGTAGCGGTTGCAGGTTGCGGTATTGGTTGATGCCAATGACGATCGCCCAGTTTTTACCCATATCACCTGTTTGAAGACTGCCTTGTCAAAGCCTTCTTAAACTATATTCTCCAATAGTCGTTTTAGCTTAGAGCTGCCATCCTGACGGGACAGGGGAAGCTGGTCAAAGGCATAGTCGTAAGAGACGAAAACCATTGCAGAGCAAGATGGTATGGCGATGACTAGGGGTTGAGGGTTTAGCGAGACTCATCCTCATTAGCCTGCGCTCTTGTCATTCACCCTGCCTTTTTTTGTGAGCAAGCAAGCAAGGCTTTTCCAAGCGCATTCGCTGGCGCGGCAACTAAGGGAGTTTGACAGGCAGCAGCGTTGCACTGGTGACACGAGGCTTTGCAGCTTTGGACTACATTTGGACTTCATCACCATTCAGTTATAGTCTGCAACCCCGATTGCCTCATTTTGATTAGCTCCTACACACACGCTGAAAGACCGATTCTACCGTTGGTTAGTTGCGGGTGGCAGCAACCACTTGCAGCAAGTGAATAAGGCTCCCAAAGGGTATCAGGCATTGTTAACGGGCGTAGGCGCTGCTCTCGTTCTACCACCACTCATCCTTCCCTTTCTTTCGTAAAAATTCTCGAATTGTTCTAGCAGGTTCTTTTCCTCTAGGTTGTCCTTTCACTAAGGCACGCAGTTCCTTAAACAGACGAGTCCTGGGATTATTTGAGTACAGAATCTCTAGAATTGACACAATGGTCAACTTGAAAAGATGATCTTCTTTAAGGGCATCTTCCTGAAAAGACAATTCCAGTGCTTGGCGTGCAAGGTGTTCAGCGCCTTCCACCGATTTGACTCTTGAGCATTCGCGCAAAGCGTATAACATTGGAGTAATGGCGTATAACCCATTGGGTAAGAGGGATTCTGCCACGCTCACCAGGCTTGGCACAATGCGTGTCTCTGAATAATTTTTTGAAGCGCCTTCCAAATAGCAAAGGTTGCCCAGGATGTAAGCACAGTCTTGACCGACCTGAGAGAGCGGCGATTTCTCTAAATACTCGGTTAAAGGGGGAGTGACTCCATGTATTGGTCCTATTGACCAACTGGAAGCAAGGCTGTCAGGATCACCGCCAAGCGGCCAATCTCCTAGCTCTTCAATCGTTTCTAGAGTTTTTGAAATTGCCTGTTGGTCACCAGAAGACATCAGGATCCAAAAAGCATCCTGTTGCTCTTCAAGAGTATGGCTTTTGAGTCTTCTCAGTTGACGTTTAACTTCTTTGGGTAGCATTTCTCATTACAAACAGCTTAT